>SKLM01000286.1 GCA_007123205.1 Thermoflexales bacterium | reverse complement strand
GGCTTAGCTGCGCACGCTGGCTTAGCTACGCACGCTGGCGGATCTGCAGGGTGCGGCACAAGGTCTGCGGCCGGGCCGGCCGTGCTGGTGGTGGGCGCTGGTATCGCCGGTATGCAGTCGGCGTTGCTCCTGGCGGAGGCCGGTCACCGGGTCTACCTACTGGATAGCGCCCCGGGTATCGGGGGATCGATGCATCTACTGGATCGCACATTCCCCAGCGACTCCTGTGGCATCTGCCTCATGCTGCCCGGTCGGGCCGCCTACTGTCCCACCATCGAGTGTGATCTGCACGAGAATGTTGAGATTCTGCCGTACTCCGAGGTTGAGGGGGTGAGCGGGGAGGCGGGCCGCTTCACGGTCACGGTGCGTCACAAGCCGCGCTATGTGGATATCGAGGCCTGTACCAACTGCGGCCTCTGCGCCCGGGTATGCCCTGTGGAGCGCCCGCACGAATACGAGGGAGACGCGGCGAGGCAGAAGGCCATCTACCAACCACCGATGCGTGCCATCCCTGCGACCTACGTTATCGATATGGACTATTGCACGCGCTGTGGCGAATGTGTGGCCGTGTGTGGGCCCGGCGCCGTCGATCTGACGATGGCCGAGACGTATGAGCAGATTGAGGCAGGGGCTGTGGTAATGAGCCCCGGGTACGAGCCCTTTGACGCGAGGATGAAGGGCGAATACGGCTTCGGTCACTACGACAATGTCCTCTCCACCATTCAGTTCGAGCGTATGATCAGCCTGTCCGGCTCGACAGATGGCCGGATCGTGCGTCCATCCGACGGGAAGGCGCCACGGCGGATCGCCTTCATCCAGTGCGTCGGATCCCGTGACCCGTCCATCGATCGAGGGTATTGCTCCTCAGTCTGCTGCATGATCACCGCCAAGCAGGTTCAGCTTGCCAAGCAACTCGACCCTGACCTCGATGTAACCGTTTTCTTCATGGACATCCGGGCGCATGGTAAGGATTTCGACGACTACTTCGATCGAGTTGAGGCGACACCGGGTGTCAACTATCGCCGCGCCATGGTCTCTTCGATCCACGAGCACAAGCAGACGGGTGACCTCCTGCTCAATTTTGTCCAGGAAGATGGATCCGTCCGGGAAGAGGACTTCGAGATGACGGTGCTCTCGGTGGGGTTCGAGCCGGCCCGGCGTTTCCAGGCTCTTGCCCGTGCGCTGGGTATCGAGTTGAATCGGTACGGCTTTGGCCAGACCCTGACATTCCGTCCCGGAGAAAGCTCGCGGGCCGGGATCTTCATTGGAGGTGCCTTTAGGGAGCCGAAGGACATCCCCGAGACGGTGGTTGAGGCCTCGGCGGTGGCCGCGGCGGCAGCAAGTGCATGCCGTGAGCCTGGGCGAAGGGGGGTGGAATGGCCGTCGCCCGGTCCAGAAACGGAGACGGGGGTCGAGGTCGGTGAGCTTCCGGAAGAAGGGGACACGATCCCAGCGCGCGTGGCTCGGGCAGCGAGCCCTAAGCCATGGCCCCGTGTGGGGGTCTTCCTCTGTGACTGCCGCGGGGAGATCGGCTCGGTAGTCGATCTGTCGGAGCTCTCCCGGCACGCCCAGGGCCTTCGCGACGCGGCGCTCGTGCAGATCATGGACAATGCCTGCCTGGTGAGTGGCCGTAATCAGATTGGCGAGAGCGTCGCCAGCGCAGATCTGAATCGCGTCGTCATCGCGGGGTGCCCGGCCAGGGAGTATCAGTCCGCCTTTGACGCCGTGATGCGAGAGGCGGGTCTTAACCCCGCCCTGCTGGAGCGGGTCAATCTCCGCGGCGAGATCGCCTGGGTCCATCAAGGCAACGGCAGGGATGCCACCGCGAAGGCCAAGGAGCTGGTTCAGATGGCGGTCGCTGACATTCGACTGGCAGAACCGGTCCAGGTCGAGAATCCGGAGGTCTCCCAGAGAGTGCTGATCATCGGTGGTGGGCTGGCGGGGATGACCGCTGCCCTTACCCTGGCGAACATGGGCCATGACGTGGATCTGCTGGAGCGCTCGAGCGAACTGGGCGGGCAGCTCAGGCAACTGCGGTACGTCCCCACGGGCGAGGACCCCGTGGCCTTCGCCGCCTCTCTGATCGAGGCTGTCGAGAGCCACAGTCGTATCCGGGTCCATCGAGAGGCAGAGATTCTGGACCTCACCGGCTGGGTTGGCAACTACCAGACCACGCTGACCGAGTCTGGGGCCAAGCGTGCGAAGCTAAGCCAGAGTCAGGTACTGAACCACGGCGCGATCATCATCGCCACCGGGGGTCAGGAGGTCACGCCCACTGAGTACCTCTACGGGGACGACGACCGCGTTGTGACCCAGCGGGGGCTCGACAGGATGCTTGATCAGGGTGAGGACATGACGTCCGATGTGGTGATGATCCAGTGCGTGGGCTCGCGGGAGCCGGAGCGGCCGTACTGCAGCCGAGTTTGTTGCACCAAGGCCGTCACCAATGCCCTGCGCATCAAGGAGCGAAACCCTGCCGTTCGCGTCTTTGTGCTGTACCGGGAGATGCGCACCTACGGCTTCCGCGAGGACTACTACCGGGAGGCTCGAAAGAAGGGGGTCGTATTCCTGCGCTATGAGTTGCCGGACAAACCGCACGTGGTGACGAGGGATGGGGAGTTGTCGATTTGTCTCCGGGAGCCCGTCACCGGCGAGGACATAGAGCTGCGCGCTGGGTTGCTCGTGCTGAGCACCGGTGTGGACCCCGGCTTAGCTGCGCACGCTGGCTTAGCTGCGCACGCTGGTCAGGTTGATGGCCTGGCGGGTCTACTGGGGCTTCCGTTGGACAAGAACGGTTTCTTCCAGGAGGAGTACCCCAAGATGCGGCCCCTCGACTTCACCAAGCTGGGGGTCTTCATGTGCGGCCTGGCTCACTCACCGCGATTCTCGGACGAGACCATTGTGCAAGCGCAAGGGGCTGCTATGCGTGCTGCCGCCTTGCTGAAGCAGCGGACGTTGCAGGCTCCGGTGCCCCCGGTGATGGTAAACGAGCGTCTCTGTGCCGCCTGTGGTCAGTGCGTCGAGATATGTCCCTTCGAGGCGCGGGTCCTTGAGGCCGGAAGCCCTACGGCGGAGGTCATAGAGGTGCTCTGTCAGGGCTGTGGCGCCTGCATCGTCGCCTGCCCCAACAAGGCGACCCGCAGACAGGGCGCCGAAACGGCGCGGGTGTATCGGATGTTGGAGGCGGTCCCATAGGGGACCGCAATGGTGGATCACATCGTTTTGGAGGAGGATGACTCGTGAACAAGCGTGAACCAGCGACCTTGATCATCGGCGCCGGTATCGCGGGCATCCAGGCGGCCCTTGACATCGCTGATGCCGGCTTCCGCGTTTACCTGGTGGAGCGCGACCCCTCCGTCGGTGGGCGTATGGCTCAGCTGGACAAGACCTTCCCCACGCTGGATTGCTCCTCCTGTATTCTCACCCCCCGCATGGTCGACGTCGCAAACCATCCAAACATCACCCTCCTGACATATTCGGAGGTGGAGCGGGTGCAGCAAGCGGACGGTCGCTTCCACGTCCGGGTGCGCAAGAAGGCCCGGGGTGTCGATCCCGATAAGTGCACCGGTTGCGGCGATTGCGTTGAGCAGTGTATCATACGCTATGCCCCCTACATCGACCATCTGCTAGAGGTAGAGGGTCCGGCCTAGGGCTCGCTGGGCGAGCTAGGCACGCGGCTTAGCTGCGCACGCGGCTTAGCTGCGCACGCGGCTTAGCTGCGCACGCGGCTTAGCTCCGCACGCGGCTTAGCTCCGCACGCTGAGGAGTAGTCGATGAGTTCAAAGGTGTCACCGGTCGGCACCGGCAGAAAAGGGAATGGTCGGGTCTCAGGCTGCGGGATCGACTCCGCGATCCTCGATCGTGTCCTGGCTCGCCATGAGCAGTCGCCATCGGCCATTGTCGCCATCATGCAGGATGTCCAGGCTGAGGTCAACTACCTGCCCGAGGATGCCTTGCGCTACGTGGCAGAGAAATTGAGTCTCCCGGTCTCCAAAGTATTCCGGCTGGCCACGTTCTACCGAGCCTTCAGTCTCGAGCCCCGTGGTGCCCATCTGATCGACGTATGCACCGGTACGGCCTGTCACGTGCGCGGGGCCGTGAAGATCGTGGATGCCCTGGAGCGCGAGTTAGGGATCAAGGCCGGGGAGACTGACGGAGAGATGGAGTTTACGCTGGAGACCGTCAACTGCTTGGGGGCTTGTGCTCTGGGACCGGTGGTGGTCGTGGACGAAGCGTATCACGGGCAGATGACGGGTGCCAGAGTTGTTCACCTGGTCAACAAGCTGCGCAAGAATCAGAAAGGGGCGGAGGAGTGAGGAGACTTCCTACTTCCCGCGATTTGGAGCTAGGGCGTGGCGGTACGCTCCGGGCAGGGGAACCGGCTCTGCTAGCCCTCGACCCGGACCCGTGTCCCCAAACGGCTCGTGTCATAGCCCGCGCCTGTGACCTGATCCAGGCGAGCCTGTACGGATTGGAGGGGCGGTCCATCGACTGTGCCGAGAGGAATGCGGTATCCCTCGTGAGGTGCTCAGCACAGCCGGTGATGGATAGCCGCTGGGGGCCGTTCCTGTCTCATCACCGAAAACGTGAAGCCATATATGCGTCGCGTAGCATCCAAGGTTATCTCGTGAACGGTCGGGATGACCGCCGAGCGCCGCTGGGCTTATTCAGCAGGAGTGGGACGGGTCGGAGGCGTCGGGATGGCTGAGCAATATCGCGCTGACGTCATCGTCAGTTGCCTCCACGGCCGCTGTGAGGACCTGCTGCCTGCACTGCGGGAGGAGATCGAACGGCGGGGGCTGGGTGGAGAGGTGGGTGTAACCGAGTCAGGCTGCCGGGGGATGTGTGCTATGGGGCCGGTGCTGCTCATTCAGCCCCAGGGGCTTCTGTATGCCAATGTACAACCTGCCGACGCGACCGAATTGGTGGAGGAGACCTTGGTCAAGGGATCCGTCATCCCCCGATTGATGTACGAGGTCCCGAGCACGCACCAGACCGTTCGCGAGTACGAGGATATCCCTTTCTATCGCAAGCAGCTGCGGCAGGTGATGCGTCGCTGCGGTATGATCAACCCCGAGTCGGTCGAGGAGTACATTGCCACCGGGGGGTATCAGGCGCTGGCCGGAGCCCTGACGGAGATGACGCCTGGGGAGATCATCGACGAGGTCAAGGCGTCGGGGCTGCGAGGACGCGGCGGCGCCGGTTTCCCGACCGGACGGAAGTGGGAATCGACGGTCAAAGCCGAGGGTGAGGTACGGTACGTAGTGGCCAATGGTGACGAGGGCGACCCGGGCGCGTTCATGAACCGGACTCTGATGGAGGGTGATCCTCACGCCATCATCGAAGGGATGATCATCGGCGCCTACGCCATCGATGCTCACGAGGGGTACATCTACGTGCGGGATGAGTACCCGCTGGCGGTCAAGAACCTGACTCTGGCCCTGGAGCAAGCGCGCGAGTACGGCCTGCTGGGCCAGGGGATCCTTGGCACCGACTTTGATCTCGACATCCGGATCGTGCGCGGGGCCGGTGCCTTTGTGTGCGGGGAGTCGAGTGCGCTGATGCAGTCGATCCAGGGCGAAGTGGGCGAGCCGCAGCCCAAGTACTACCATGCGACGGAACGCGGCTTGTGGGACCAGCCCACGGCCCTCAACAATGTGGAGACGTGGGCCAACGTGCCCTTGATTCTCAATAACGGCGCCGAGCGGTTCGCGTCCGTCGGGACGGAGAACAGCAAGGGGACCAAGACGTTCTGCCTGGTCGGCCAGATCACCAACACCGGGCTGATCGAGGTGCCCATGGGCATCACGCTCCGGGAGATTGTGTACGACATCGGCGGTGGCATCCCGGACGGTGAGAGGTTCAAGGCGGTGCAGACCGGTGGGCCTTCCGGGGGCTGCATTCCTGAGGCGCTGCTCGATCTACCGGTCGACTTCGACGAGTTGACCAGGGTGGGCTCGATGATGGGGTCGGGCGGCATGATCGTAATGGATGAGACCACCTGCATGGTGGACGTGGCTCGCTATTTTCTCAACTTCTTGCGGGAGGAGTCGTGCGGAAAGTGCACGCCTTGCCGCGAGGGAATCGTTCGCAGCCTGGAGATCCTCAACCGTATCTGCGGAGGAGAGGGGCGGTCCGACGATATCGCGCTGCTGGAGGAGATCGGTGACCTGCTGCAGGGATTCTCCCTCTGCGGCCTCGGCCAGACGGCCGCGAATCCCGTGCTCTCCACCATCCGCTATTTCCGCGATGAGTACGAGGCTCACATCGAGGAACACCGGTGCCCGGCCCACGTGTGCAAGGCGTTGATCAGCTACACCATCGAGCCCGCGGAGTGCACCGGATGTACTGCCTGCGCCCAACAGTGTCCCCAGGCGGCCATCTCCGGCGAGAAGAAGGAGCCGCACCTGGTGGACCAGGACCTCTGTGTCCGCTGCGGCGTCTGCCTCGACGTCTGCAAGTTTGGGGCCATTGTCGTCCAGTAGGAGAGCGACTTAGCTTCGCACGCCATGATGATACCGGTAAAGATCGACGGCAAACGTATAGAGGTCGAGGAAGGAACCACGATCCTCGATGCGTCGCGGGAACTAGGGATCGAAATACCGACCCTGTGTCATCATCCCGCCTTGGAGCCTTACGGTGGGTGTCGCCTGTGCACCGTGGAGATCGCGTACAACGGCGGTTCTCGGATGGTGACCTCCTGCAACTACCCGATCCGCGGCTTAGCTCCGCACGCCGGCTTAGCTCCGCACGCTTGGGAGATAGAGGTGGAGACCGCGTCCGAGGACGTGGTGAGAGGCCGTAAGCTGCTGGCCGAGCTGATCCTGGCCCGCTGCCCCGAGGTGCCAGAGGTACAGGCGCTGGCCCACAGTCTGGGGGTTTCCGAGCCTCGCTTCGAGTTGCGGGAGGAGTTGTGCTACCTGTGTGGTCTCTGCGAAAGGGTGTGCCGGGAGCTCATTGGCGAGAGCGCCATCAGCTTCTATGGTCGCGGCGTCGATCGAGAGGTGGGACCTCCTTTCTGGGAGCTTTCCGATGCTTGCATTGCGTGCGGGGCCTGTGCCTTTGTCTGCCCCACGGGGGCCATCAAGATCGCGGACGTGACCGACAAGGAGCCGCGGCCGTTGCTGTCCGAGTTCGACGCGGGGATCAGTGGGCGTGGCAATATCCATATCCCCTTTCCGCAGGCTGTACCCAAGGTGCCGACCATCGACCGCGAGCACTGTCTCCGTTCTACCTTGGGGCGCTGTGGTGCCTGCCAGGCCTTCTGTGAGCCGGGTGCCATCGTCTACGACCAAGAGGACGAGTTCATTGACCTGGACGTCGATGCCATTGTGGTGGCTACCGGGTTCGACATGATCGACCCTCACACCAAGCCGGAGTATGGCTACGGCATCTACCCCGAGGTGATGACGGCCCTCGAGTTCGAGCGGCTCTGCGACGCCTCAGGCCCGACAAAAGGGCAGATCCGAGTCAACGGGAAGGAGCCGCAGGATGTCGTGTTCATCAAGTGCGTGGGCTCCAGAGATCCCCACACCGGCGTACCCTACTGTTCTCGAGTCTGCTGCATGCACACCGCTAAGCACGCTCACCTGGTGCGAGACAGGGTGCCCGACGCCAACATCACCGTCTTCTACATGGACGTGCGGGCTTTCGGCAAGGGATACGAGGAGTTCTACGATCGGGTGAGGCACGAGCGGGTCATCTACCGGCGCGGAGAGCCCGCGGAGGTCTACCGCCAGGGTGACAAGCTGGTGGTGCTGGCCGAGGACACCACGCTGGGACAGCCCGTTGAGGTCGAGGCGGATCTGGTGGTGCTGGCGACAGCCATCGTCCCCCGAATGGATGTGGAAGACGTAGCGGGGTTGCTGGGGCTGGGACGCTCGCCCGATGGGTTCTTCCAAGCGGGCGGAGCTAAGCCAGAGGTAGATGGCAGCCTTCGCCCCGTGGACACGAATGTGGACAACGTCTTCGTGGCCGGGTGCTGTCACAGTCCCAGGGATATCCCAGACACGGTGGCTCAGGCGAAAGCTGCTGCCTCGTCGGCGCTGAGGGCATTGGTTCGAGCCAGGGAAGCCGCCCTTGCCGGGAAGGGCGGAGGGGAGTAACAGGCGTTGAAGACTCAGAAACTGACCGAACAGCTTGAGCTCTTCGGCTGCATCCAATGCGGGAAATGCACCGGTGGGTGTCCCGTGGCGCGGAAGACGACCCTCAACATCCGTACCTTGATCTACCACATGCTGGTCGACCCTAGTATGGACGTCGATGCACACCAGGAGCTGTGGGACTGCACCGCCTGCTTCACGTGCGTCGAGCGCTGTCCCAAGGATGTGGAGCCAGCTGAGTTGATCATCTCCCTGCGCGGCGAGCTGGTGGAGGGCGGCCGCGTGCCCGAGACCTTGGGCACGGCACTGATGGGCATCTTCCGCCAGGGTAATCCCAGCGGTATGGCCCGACAGGACCGGGAGTTGTGGGCCGCGGGTATGGAGGAAAGCTTGGAGCGAGCCAAGGGCTTAGCTACGCGAGCTCGTGACGCCAGCTCAGCGCAGGAGGAGTGTGAGCTGCTCTACTTCGTGGGCTGTATACCCTCCTACGACCCGAGGATCCAGCCGGTGGCCCGGGCGCTCCTGAGGACCTTCGAAGGAGCCGGCCTGCACCCTGGCACCCTGGGGACCCGCGAATCCTGCTGCGGCAGCGAGGTGCGCCGGATGGGCGAAGCGGGCCTCTTCGGCATGCTGGTTGAGGAAAATGGTGAGTTACTGCGCAGTGTCGGTGCCCGTCAGCTGGTGACCACCTCCCCTCACTGCTTCAACACCTTCCGCAAGGAGTACGGTCTGGACGGGATGGAGGTCCTCCATTACACGCAACTCGTGGCCAGGCTTATCGATGAGGGCAAGCTAACCTTCCCGGAGCCCTCGGAGGCCAGGCAGGAGGAGCATAGGACCGTCACGTATCACGATCCCTGCTTCCTGGGAAAACAGAATCAGATCTACGATGAGCCTCGTGCCATTCTGGAGGCTATCCCTGGTCTGAAGCTTGTGGAGATGGATCGCCGCCGCGAACGGAGTCTCTGTTGTGAGGGCGGGGGCGGCCGTATGTGGGTCGAGGGCACCAACCTGCAGGAACGTCTGGCCTTCCAACGGGTTCAGGAGGCCGCTGAGACCGGGGCCGACACTCTGGCTGTGGCCTGTCCCTTCTGTCTCCTGACTCTCGAGGATGCGGTCAAGGTCCAGGGATTGGACGAGCAGTTGCGTGTGATGGACATTATGGAACTCGTCGACGCGTGCGGAGCTATGCCGCATGTTGAACGTTGAACGTTGCACGTTGGAACGTTGGCATGTTGAAGGTTGAACGTCTAACGTCAAACGTGCAACGTGCAACTTGCAACGTGCAACTTGCTAACGCTCCTTGTGCGGAGCTAAGCCAGCTTAGGCGACCGCCCGGCGGCGGTCCGCCTGGCCCTGGTGGGTGACACGATTATGGAACAGGAACCCCGTATCGGTGTGTATGTCTGCCACTGCGGCGTGAACATCGCGGCAGCGGTTGACGTGGAGCACGTGGCCAGAGCTGCCGCGGAGCTCCCCGGGGTAGTTGTGGCCCGAGATAACACCTATATGTGCTCGGATCCTGGACAGGCGTTGATCAAGCAGGATATCCGAGAGCACGGACTGAACCGCGTTGTCGTGGCCTCGTGTTCGCCCCGGATGCATGAACGCACCTTCCGTGCGGCGGCCCAGCAGGAAGGCGTCAACCCTTACCAGGTGGAGATGGCCAACATCCGCGAGCAGTGCTCGTGGGTTCACAGGGACAAGAGCAGAGCGACCGAGAAAGCTGGATTGCTCATTGCATCTGCGGTGGCGAAGGCTGCCCGCCTGGAACCTCTCGAGCAGCGTGAGGTCGACGTCACGCCCGGCGTGGTGATCATCGGCGGAGGGATCGCAGGGATGACCGTGGCTCTGGATGTAGCCGACACCGGGCTGCCCGCCTACCTGGTCGAGAGAGAGGAGTCTCTCGGCGGGCGCGTCGCCGAACTCAACCGCACCTTCCCGTCGCTTCAGCCAGTGTCCGATCTCCTCCAGCCCCTGATTGCGCGGGTCCAGGATCATCCGAACGTCACTGTATTCCTCACATCCTGTGTCTCTCAAGTGGATGGGTATATCGGCAACTTCGAGGTTGAGATCTCCGGGTACGGCGAAACGGGCACCCCGGCGGGTGGGGATCCGGCTTCGAAGTCCGGCACGCCCCGGGCTGGTCTGAGCGTCGGTTCCATCATCGTGGCCACCGGATATGATGTCTTCGATCCCCAACGGACCCCGGAGCTCGGCTACCGCGACTACCCCAACGTCATCACGTCTCTGGAGATGGAGGAGCGCCTGATTCAGGGCGATCTCACCGTGGATGGCCGTAGGCCGGAGCGGGTCGCGTTCGTCAAGTGTGTCGGCTCACGCGATGCGCGCCTTGGCAACCCCCACTGTTCGCGTGTCTGCTGTATGTATACGGCGAAGCAGGCACGTCTTGTCCGGGAGATGCTCCCTGAGGCTGAAGTGACCGTCTTCTATATTGATGTGCGGGCCTTCAGCAAAGGGGGGGAGGAGTTCTACGATGAGACCCGCAGCCAGGGCGTCCGCTATCGTCGGGCGAATGTCTCCGAGATCTATCGCAAGCGCAGTGCCCCCGGGGTCGACGCTGGCTTAGCTCCTCGCGCTGGGGCCGCTCCTGTGCTGTTGGTGGCTGAGGATACCCTGCTCGGGCAGCCCATCGAGTTTGAGGCCGATCTTGTGGTGCTAGCTGTTGGGATGGAGCCTCGCAAGAACGCCGGCGTGATCCAAAAGCTTCTCAAGCTGCCTCGCTCTGCGGACGGCTTCTTCCTGGAGGCCCATCCCAAGCTGCGACCCGTCGATACGGCGATGGATGGGATCTTCCTGGCCGGATGTTGCCAGGGGCCGAAGGACATCCCCGACACCGTGGCCCAGGCCAAGGCAGCCGCCTCCTCGGCGTTGATCCCGCTGATCCGAGGCTCCGTGCCGGTTGAATCCGCCTCGGCCGTGGTGAATGGGGAGCTATGCGCCGGGTGCGCCATGTGCGCGGACGTCTGTCCGTATGACGCAGCAGCCCTCGATGATCTGTGGGGAACGTCACGTATCAACCCGGTGTTATGCAAAGGATGCGGTGCCTGTGCGGTTACCTGCCCTTCCAGCGCGATTCACCTCCAGCATTTTACCGCGGAGCAAGTGCTGGCCCAGGTGGACGCCCTGGTGGAGTAGTGGGCATGACGGCGCTCCTGGAGGTTGGGTACGAATTCTCGGTTGGACGTTTGAGTGAGACAGGTTGAAAGTTGCGATCCGTCGCAGGCCCGGGACGGGGGTGGCAGGTTGCAGGTCGGAAGGTTTCGAGCTTTATTGAGGAGTGAGACGAATGAGTGACCCAGCGTGCGAAGCTAAGCCAGCGTGCGAAGCTAAGCCAGCGTGCGAAGCTAAGCCAGCGTACGAAGCCAAGCCAGCGAGCCCTGAGCCGCGGTTCGAGCCCAAGATTGTGGCTTTCCTCTGTAACTGGTGCACCTACACCGGTGCGGACCTGGCTGGCACGTCGCGCATCCAGTATCCGCCAAACGTGCGGATCATCCGCCTGATGTGCTCCGGCTCCGTGGACCCCACATACGTGCTCAAGCCCCTGTTGGACGGCGCTGATGGTGTGCTCATCGGTGGTTGTCATCCAGGCGACTGTCATTACCAGTCGGGGAACTACAAGGCCCGTCGGCGCACCATAGCCCTGAAGGAGATCCTCAGGGGCGCTGGGATCGACGAGACTCGCGTCTGGCTGCGGTGGATCTCGGCTTCGGAGGGGCAGCGATTCGCCGACACCGTCACGGAGATGACGGAGTTCCTCAGGGAGAAGGGGCCTAACCCGATGCGCACGGAGTGGGCTGTCTGACGCGTGCGAAGCTAAGCCGGAGGCTGGGACGTTCTCACACCCAGCGCCCGAAGGGAGAGTTGAATGCGATCTCTGATACCGGTCGAGAACGAGGATGTGCTGAGCGCGATCCGGGGCTTTCTCAGCCAACTCCTCAAGGCCGAGGTGGTGGACTCGGTGCTGGTGCCGATGCGGACCCCCACTGGTGCTGTCACCCCGGCGCTCGTGTCGGACGCGGCGTTTCTGGAGCACGCCGATCCTCTGGCCCCGGTGATGGGACTCAACGCTGCTCCGCTGGCTGGTCGCGTCTCTGTCCGCGAGCCTCGGGAGCGGGTGGGAGTCCTGTTGCGCCCGTGCGAACTGCGAGCCCTGAGGGAACTGGTCAAGCTGCAGCAGGCCAGCCTCGACGATCTGGTGACCATCGGGGTAGACTGTCTTGGCACCTATGACGTAAGTGTTTACAGCGCGATGCGAGACGATGGCGGCGTTGATGTGACGGCCTATCTCGCCACCGCCACGAGTGGTGACCTGGTCGCAGCGGCGGGCTTTGCATTTCGAGATGGATGCCAGATCTGTGAGAAACCTCACGCGGAAGGCGCGAACATCACGCTCGAGTTGTTTGGGGCCGATTTGGAGAGCGGGATCCCCATCACCTTGCCCGATGACGTGGCGCACAAGCTCGGACTGGGAGCTGTCGCAGCCGATCGGGCCCGCCCGCAGGTCATCGAAAAGGTGGTCGCGGCACGGACCGAGAGCCGTGATGAGCGCTTCTCCGAGATTCGCGAGCGGCTTGACCGGGAAGGTGTGCAGGGTGTTCTGGCCTCCTGTGTCCGGTGCCACAACTGCATGACTGTCTGCCCGGTCTGCTACTGCAAGACGTGTCTCTTCAGGAGCCAGGTCTTCGAGCACGAGCCAATACAGTACGCAAACTGGGCACGACGCAAAGGAGCCTACCGCCTGCCCAGCGATACGATGCTATTTCATCTCACACGTTTGAACCACATGGTGCTGTCGTGCATCGGCTGTGGGCTGTGCAGCAGCGGGTGTCCAGCCGACCTGCCTGTGGGAGCCGTCTTCCGGGTCATCGGTCAGGAGACTCAAGAGCTGTTCGAGTATGAACCGGGTCGCGATGTCGAAGAGCCGTTGCCCCTGATCACTTTCAAAGAGGAAGAATGGATGGACGTCGGCGAGGAGTAGGCATGGAGCTTGATAGGGTGGGATGGCTTACGGCGACAATACGGACGGAAGCGGGCGAGGCACCGTGGAACGGATCTGAGAGCTTGCGGACTTCGCATCGGATCCGGGAGTTGATGATCGAATCCGGCCATCCGCTCGTTAACCTGTCCCCGGCCTAGGAGTGCGGGCTATGGAAGACCAACAACAAGATCTGATTCCGGTCCACATTATGGGCAAGCGGTACATGGTACCGCCCACATTGACGATCGTGAAGGCCATGGAGTACGCTGGTTATCAGCTCATCCGCGGGGTCGGGTGTCGCGGGGGGTTCTGTGGGGCCTGTGGGACCGCCTATCGCGTCAAGGGAGATCCCAAGCTCTACTTCGGGCTTGCCTGCCAGACCGTCGTCGAACCTAATATGTACCTGGCGCAGATACCGTTCTTCCCGGCACAGCGAGCCACGTACGACATTGCGCAGATGGAGGCGACACCCGCCACGTTCTTCTCGACCTATCCCGAGCTGCTCCGTTGCCTCGGATGCGGTGCCTGCACCAAGGCCTGCCCGCAGGACCTCGATGTGCGGGCCTATATGGCGGCCGGCATGAAGGGTGACATCGCCGAGATGGCCGATCTCTCGTTCGACTGTATCATGTGTGGGCTCTGCGCTGCCCGCTGCCCGGCGGAGGAGGCCCAGTACAACGTGGCCATCCTGGCTCGGCGGCTCTACGGACGCTATCTGGCTCCGCGGTCCCCACACCTGGCTCAGCGGGTGGAGGAGATCGAAGGAGGTCAGTTCAACACCAGGCTAGAACAACTGAAGGAACTGGGCCGCGATGAGTTGGTCCAACGGTACGAAGCCCGCGACGTCGAGCCGGAGGAACGCGGTTAGAGGAGGTTCTGACATATGGGTGGCTATCCTGCGGAGATGCAGGAATCTATCAGACACGTCGAGGCAACCCGCATGCACCGTATGGACGAGACATATCCTCGTATGCCGATCGAGGAGCGCCAGCGTCTGCTCGACGACTTTCATCCGGACTACATCGACGAGAGGATGCGCGCAATCCGGGTTGGAGTCAGCAAGGGTCAGCGTATGCCCCTGGAGCTGGCGGATGTCATTGAGGGACGCCCCCACATCGGCCCCGACTTCAATCTCAGCGAACCCCGGGCTGAGACCGATGTACTCATCATCGGTGGCGGCGGCGCCGGTGCATCGGCTGCACTGGTGGCCCAGGAAAGCGGAGCGCGGGTGATTCTAACCACCAAACTCCGCTTCGGAGACGCGAACACGATGATGGCCCAGGGGGGTATTCAGGCGGCCGATCGTCCCAACGACAGTCCGGCCATACACTACCTCGACGTCATCGGTGGTGGCCACTTCACCAACGATCCTGACCTGGTGGAGGCCCTGGTCCGGGATGCCCCCCTCGTCATTGACTGGCTCGAACGCCTGGGGATGATGTTTGACAAAGAGCCCGATGGGACGATGGTGGAGCGCCACGGCGGGGGCACCAGTCGGATGCGCATGCACTCCGCTCGTGACTACACCGGCGCGGAGATCATGCGCACCCTACGAGACGAGGTCCACAACCGCGAGGACCAGATCCGTGTCGTCGAGTTCTCCCCGGCCGTCGAGCTCGTGCTCGATGACCACGGGCATGTGTCTGGCGCTATCGTGATGAACCTTGAGCTCAAGGCCTATTTCTATATCCCGGCCAAAGCAGTTGTGATGGCCACGGGCGGAGGAGGTCGGCTCCATTTCCAGGGTTTTCCCACGACCAACCACTACGGCGCCACTGCCGACGGGGTGGTGATGGCCTACCGCACTGGCGCCGAGCTTGGCTATTTGGAGTCTATGCAGTATCATCCCACTGGGGCGGCTTTCCCCGAGCAGATCCTGGGGCAGTTGGTGACTGAGAAGACGCGCGGCCTCGGTGCGCAGCCCGTCAACAGGGCCGGTGACCAGTTTGTCTATCCCCTTGAGCCGCGGGACGTGGAGGCTGCAGCGTTCATCCGCGAGTGTCAGGGGCGCGGGAACGGCATCGTCACCCCGACAGGACAGCCCGGCGTCTGGCTTGATTCGCCGATGATCGAGATGATCCACGGTCCCGGGACCATTGCGGAGAATCTGCCCGCAATGGTTCGCCAGTTCAGCCGCTTCGGCATAGATATGACCAAGGAACCACTGCTCGTCTACCCGACGCTCCACTACCAGAACGGCGGCGTGCGGCTGGAAGCCGATGGGTCTACCCGGGTTCCTGGGCTGTTCATCGCTGGCGAGGTCAGCGGTGGGGTCCACGGACACAACCGGCTGATGGGGAACTCGCTATTGGAGGTCACCGTCTACGGGCGGCGCGCAGGTCGCTCCGCGGCGCACTACGCTCAGGACGCCAAGCTGGGGCAACCCAGCCTGGCCCATGTGGCCCGGTGGAATGAGGAGCTTAATGACGTCGGCGTGGATACGGGCGTGACATCGCCCATTCTTCTGCCGGATTACACCCGCGTCACGTAGCTGGTCGGTGGACCGGTGGATGATGGTCAAGACGCGGGAGCACGAGAGTGATTGAGACGACTGAGAAATGAGAGGAAACATGCCTTTTAAGACGGAACGTGATACGGTCGGTGCGATGCTGGTTGTCGGCGGTGGGGTCGGCGGTATGCGGGCCGCGGTCGACGCGGCCGAGTGTGGCTTCAAGGTCTATCTGCTGGAGCGGTCGCCCTGGATAGGCGGCAGGGTGGCCCAACTGGGCTATATGTTCCCTACCCACGACTGTGTCCTCTGCCGGGGCACCGCTGACCACGGATATGGTTGTACCAAGCCGACCATCTCACCGGCCTTGCTCGACTTCAACCTACATCCCAATATTGAGATTCTGAACAACTCGGACCTGATCAATCTGCGGGGACGGGCGGGGGCCTTCCGGGTGACCGTGCGTCGTCGGCCCACTTACGTGAGCGCCGATCGATGTATCAACTGTGGTATATGCAGTGCCGTCTGCCCGGTGAGCCTCCCCAGCCCTTACGAGGAGGCACTGAGACCCCGTAAGGCGATCTACAAGATGGCGCCTCGGGCTGTGCCGAATACATACGTGGTCGACAAAATCCCGCGCTGTGACACCTGTCGCCGCTGTGAGGCCGTGTGCCCGACCGACGCGGTGCGCCTCGATGAGACAGAACACGAGCAGCAGCTCGAGGTTGGGGCCATCATTCTGTCGCTGGGCTTTTCCTTGCCCGATCCAGGGGAGTACGAAGAGTTGGGCCATGGTCGCTATCCCAACGTCATCCACTCTATGGAATATGAGCGGTTGGCCAGTCGGTCGGGCCCCACCGAGGGTGTTGTAATGCGTCCCTCTGATGGGGAACGGCCTAATCGCATCGCCTGGCTCCAGTGCATTGGATCTCGCGACCAGAAATACCCCTACTGCTCCTCCATCTGCTGCATGTACGCCACCAAGGAGGCTATGGTGGCAAAGGATCGCCTTGGAGATGTGCGCTGCCAGATCTTCATGATGGACGAGCGCGCTTTCAACAAGGAGTTCAACGCCTACTACGAACAGGCCCGCGAGGAGTACCAGATAGAGTACACCCGTTGCCGCGTCTCCGAGATCAAGGAGGATCCCGAGACCCACGATCTCCTCCTCCACTATCCCGATGAGAAGGGACGTATGAAGGAGGAGCGTTTTGACATGGTGGTCCTCTCTGTCGGCGCTCATCCCCCCAATAGTTCGCAGGACTTGGCTGAGGTGTTGGGGATCGAGTTGAATCCTTACGGCTTCTGTGAGACGGACAAGTTCGCGCCCTTGGAGACCACCAGGCCGGGCATCTATGTCTGCGGGGCTTTCGCTTCTCCCAAGGAGATCGCCGAGACCATTCTGGATGCTGCCGGCGCAGCAGGGGACGCGACCCGCCTGATGCGAGAGCATGTTGGAAAGCTTGCCGCTAGCCGTGAGTTCCCCTTTCTGGGGAGGCTGGACCACGCGCCGCCTGAGCGGGACGTAAGTGCTGAGGAACCCCGCGTGGGCGTATTCCTCTGTCGCTGCACCCCTTCGGTCGACGGCGTAGTGGACGTCGATGAAGTAGCTTGCTTTGCGGAGAGTATGCCCCACGTGACGCACGTTCGACCGGTCGAGTATGGCTGCCTTGAGCACGGCCTCGATACCATCCGATCCGACATCGAGGCGCACGCCTTGAACCGGGTCATCGTCGCCGCTTGCAGCCACCGGACTCACGAACCGCTGTTCCAGCGTGTCGTTCGGGAGGCAGGACTGAATCCCTACCTCTTGGAGATGGTGAACGTGCGGGAGCACTGTGCTTGGGCCCACATCGACGACCCCCCCGGCGCGACTCGCAAGGCCAAGGAGTTGACGCGCATGGCCCTCGGCCGCGTCCTGACCGCCGAGCCCGTGCACAAACTTCAGGTCAAGCCTGTGCGTCGGGCCTTGATTGTCGGTGGCGGGGTGGCCGGCATGACCGCTGCTCTCAATATCGCTGACGCTGGCTACGACGTAACACTGGCCGAACGCGAACCGGAGCTGGGCGGCAACCTCCGGAACGTCTACTACGTGGCCGAGCCCGAGAATCCTCAGCGGCTGCTCCGCGATCTGATCAACCGCACTGTGGGTCACGAGCGCATCGATGTTCTGACCGAGACGGAGCTCGTATCTCATAGAGGGCGTGTGGGAGACTTCAGCTCTGTCCTGCGTACCCAGCGGGATCGATCCACTGTTGAGGTCGAGGTGGCTCACGGGGCTACGATCGTCGCCACCGGCGGACGCGAGTGGCGGGGCGATGTCTATATGCTGGGACGAGATTCCCGGGTCGTGACCTCAGAGGAGTTGGAGGACATCATCGCTCATCGCCCGGAGGAGATCACTGGTTTGGAGCAGGTGGTCTTCATCCAGTGTGTGCGCCCCCCTGGTGGTGTGGAGTATTGCAGCCGTGTGTGTTGCACGAACACGATGAAGAACGCAAATCGCATCAAGATGCTGAACCCAGGCTGCCAGGTGGTCGTGCTATATCAGGACATCATCACCTACGGCTTCCGCGAGGCCTTCTACACCGAGGCTCGCGAGCGCGGTGTCATCTTCGTCCGCTACGACGAGGATAGTATGCCCAGTCTGAGCAAGTTGAACGGGGAGCTCGAGTTGAAGGTCTGGGATCCATCATTGGAGCGCGAGCTCACCTTCAATCCAGATCTGCTGGCTCTGAGTATGGCCATTGAGCCATCCCCGGGCACGGACAAGTTGGCAGACATCCTCGGCGTTGACCTCTCAAGCGAGGGCTTCTTCATGGAGGCCCACCTGAAGATGCGACCGATGGACTTCGTATCAGAAGGCATCTTCGTCTGCGGGATGGCGCACTACCCCAAGTTCATTGAGGATGCCATCGCCAACGCCCAGGCCGCAGCCGGAAGAGCCCTCATCATCCTTTCCAAGGATAGACTCTACATCGGCGGCGTTGTCGCGGAAGTAGACCAGGATAGGTGCGTGGGATGCCTGACCTGTGTGCGTACCTGCCCCTTCGAGATTCCGGAGGTGCGTCACGAGGACATAGGGGTCGGCGCGATCAAGGGAGCGGCCCATATCGAGGTTGGGCTGTGTCAAGGATGCGGGACATGCGTTGGTGAATGTCCGGCTAAGGCTATTCACCTCATAAATTACCGAGATGAACAGATCATGGCCCAATCATTGGGAAGCTGGATGCCAGAGATTAGTGATGCTGCAGCTTCTCGGGTCGCAGCTCACGGAGAGTAGCATGAACAGAGAAGGAAACGGAAACAAGGAATTTGTGCCGGAGATAACCGCTTTCACCTGCATCTACTGCGGGTATATGTCTGCCGACACCGCTGGGGCGCTGCGGCTCACGTACCCATCCAATGTCAAGCTGGTTCGGCTACCCTGTACCGGAAAGGTAGACGTGCGTTACCTCCTGAATGCCTTCGAAGAGGGGGCGGACGGCGTGTACGTGGTCGCCTGTCCCGTCGGAAACTGCCATCACGTCCACGGTAACGAGCGGGCGGTCAGAAGGGTGGAGTTCACGAAGGGACTGCTCGACGAGATCGGCATCGGTAGCGAGCGACTCGACATCGTCTTCACCACCGGGGGGATGGGAGCCACGTTCGCCAATGCCGCCAGGGAGATGACAGCGCGTGTCCGAGAGTTAGGCCCGAACCCGCTCAAGAGACGATGAGTGGTGCGTGGAGTGAGGGCGATGGCCGCTCGGGTAGTCTCGCGGCGAGTCTGAACGCTTCGTTCGGAGTTTTCTGAAGGAGCACCACATGGCCCAGGATGTCAGACGCAGGACCCCTTTTGGCGCGGCTATGGTCGTTGGCGGCGGTGTCGCCGGCATCCAAGCTTCACTCGACCTCGCCGAGGCCGGCTACAAAGTCTACTTACTGGAGGCCAAGTCGGCCATTGGCGGGCATATGGCCCAGCTGGACAAGACCTTTCCCACCAACGACTGCGCGATGTGTATCATCAGCCCAAAACTGGTGGATGCTGGGCGCCATCGCAACATCCATTTGCTCGTGGACAGCGAGGTCATCGGTGTCCAAGGTGACGCGGGGGATTTTGCCGTTCGAGTGCGCAAGCGGCCGCGTTACATCGACCTCGATAAGTGCACCGGCTGCGGCGACTGCGCCGACGTCTGTCCTGTCGTCATCCCCGGCCACTTCAATGCGGGACTGGCGGATCAGCGAGCCGCCTACAAGCTCTACCCGCAGGCCGTGCCGAATGCCTTTGTCATTGAGAAGCGGGGGATCGCAGCCTGTCGGGATGCGTGTCCATCTGGTCAACGTGCTCAGGGCTACATCGCCCTCATCCGCGAGGGTCGTTACGAAGATGCTCTGCGAGTCATCCGGGAGGACAACCCCTTCCCTGGCATCTGTGGGCGCATCTGCAACCACCGCTGCGAGGATGCCTGCAATCGGGGCAAGCTGGACGAACCGATCAACATCCGGGCGCTGAAGCGTTTCATCACGGACAAGGTCTACGTTGAGCCACAGGCGCCCATCGAACCAGTGCAGCGCATCTACCAAGAGAGGGTCGCCATCATCGGCGCTGGTCCCTGTGGACTGACTGCCGCCCAGGATCTCTGTAGGGAGGGATACGCGGTCACTGTCTTCGAGGCATTGCCCGTGGCCGGCGGAATGCTGCGGGTCGGTGTGCCTGAGTATCGCTTGCCCGCCCGGATCGTCGACCGCGAGGTCCAGGACATTGTCGATCTTGGGGTGGATCTGCGGCTGAATCGGCAGGTGAACGACCTGGATGAGATCTTCGACGAGGGGTTCGATGCGGTGCTTGTTGCCGTG
>SKLM01000152.1 GCA_007123205.1 Thermoflexales bacterium | reverse complement strand
TGCGCCAGGTCGACCTGGGGCCAGATCATGCCCTCCCGGGAGCGGCGGCCGACGCGGTGCTGGCTGCGGATCCAGATGGCGCGGTCGGGCGCCGGCGGGTTGACGAAGAGGATGTCGAGGCCGCGGTCGGCGCGCGCTCCGTCACCGGTGCGGACGGCGTCGTCGGCGGTGGGGAAGGAGGGCTGATTGGGATTCGGGACGGTTCTAGGTGGTTTGGGTGTGGTCATGTTTGTGGGTGACTGCGGCGGATGTTGGAGTGGGTTTGAACGTTAGAACGTTGGAACGTGCCGCCTATGCGCATTCGAGGTCGGCCCTGACCCGGACGTCGCGGACGCTTAGCTCCTCAAGGACGCGGACGATGATCCAGAAGATGACGAGCTGGGTGCCCACCAGTACGAGCATGGTACCCGTCAGGAGGTAGAGCCAGAGGCGCTCGATGGGCCAGCCGCTGGTGGCCAGGATGAGGCTGAGGGCGCCGAAGCCGAGGCCGGCGGCGACGCCGAGCAGGCCGATCCACCAGAAGTGGCGGTCCAGGGGGACCTGGAAGATGGGTCGGCCGAAGAGGCCCTGGCGGATGGGGCGGCGGTGGAAGAGGGAGACCAGGTAGTTGAAGGTGACCCCCAGGGCGAAGACGTCAATCCCGGCGGTGACCAGGATGACGGCGGCGAAGGCGGCGCTGACACCCCAGGGGCCCAGGGTGGTGGTGCCGGCGACGCGCATCCCGACGAGAATCGCGGCGAGCAGGGCGGCCAGCGCGACCATGGCCACGCCGACGCCGCCGAGGATGCGCACGGGGTTGTAGGTGAGGGCGGTCCAGATGATGGTGCGCAGGAAGCGCATGCCGTCCTCGACGACGCTGAGCTTGGAGCGGCCGACCCGCTCGGTATAGGGGATGGGGATCTCGCGCAGCTGCACCCCCTCGTGGATGGCCCGAGTGCTCATCACGGGGGTGAAATTGAGACCGTCGGGCAGCGGGTAGAGCCGCTCGAGGGCCTCGCGGCGGAAGACGCGCATGCCGCTGGCGGGGTCGATGACGCGACGGCCGCCGACGAGGGTGACGAGGTTGGACCACATCAGGTTGCCCACCCGGCGCACCAGGGGCATCTGGCTGTCGGCCCCCGAACGGCGGGAGCCGACGACGAGCTCGGCGCCGTCCAGGGCCTGGCGACAGAGGGCCGGGAAGTGCTCTGGCGGGTAGGTGCCGTCGGCGTCGAGGAAGGCGAGCAGCTCGCCCCGGGCGGCGTGGAAGCCGGTCTTCAGGGCGGCCCCGTAGCCGCGGTTGGTGGGGTGGCAGACCAATCGGGCTCCCGGACACGCCTCGACGATGGCGGCGGTCCGATCCGACGAGCCGTCGTCGACGACGATGAGCTCCAGGCCGCCGACGCCGATCTCCTCCAGGGCGGGGGCGACGGCGAGGACGCGGTCCACAATGGCCGCGATGCCGTCCTCCTCGTTCCAGGCGGGGATGATGACGGAAAGGGTTGGCGACCGGGGGTTAGGGGTGGTCATAGTGGGCTCCTCTTGCGGATGGATGCGGATTATGGGTTGAAAGTTGAAGGTTGCAGGTTAAAGGTTGAAGGGTAGAGTCTTCGCTAGGGCTAGGGGCATGTGTTTGAACGTTCACGCGTTGGAACGTTGGAACGTTGGAACGTTGGAACGTTTAAACGTTGCGATGGTTCGGCTGGGCTTAAGGCATGGGTTGCAGGTTGGAACCTTCAACTTTCAACCTGTCTTTTTCTATGTTGCGGATGGGGCGGGCCGGGATGCCTGCGACTACTGTGTGCGGCGGGACGTCGCGGGTGACGACGGCCCCGGCGGCGACGACGGCGCCCTGGCCGACGTGGACGCCGTCGCAGATGACGGCGCCGGATCCGATCCAGACGTCGTCCTCGATGGTGATGCCGGCGGCGGTGATGCCCTGCTCGGTGAAGGAGCGGGTGGGGTCATCGAACACGTGATCGACGGCCACGATCTGGACCAGGGGGGAGGTGTAGACTCGATCGCCGATGTCGACGCCGCCCTGACCGCGGATCACCGTGTACTCCCCCACCAGGCTGTCGTGACCGATGCGGATGCCGGCGTGGGGGAGGTCGCGGAAATTGTAGACGTGGAGGACGGCGCCGTGCATAATGAGGGTGCGGTCGCCGATCTCGACGCCGTCGGGGCAGGCGTGGATGTAGACGCCGTGATCCAGGTAGGTTCCGTGTCCCAGTCGGATGTGGTTAGCGAAGCGGAGACGGACCTGGCTCTCAATGGCTGCCCAACCTTCCATCCGGAGCATCAATCGATAGGCGACGGCGCGCAGGCCGATACCGGCGATGGTGGGTACCCAGCCCAGGAGGGCCTGAAGGGTCTGCTCCAGGGTGTAGCGGCCCAGGTGATCCGCCTGTCGGCTCAGGTAGAGCTGCGGTCCGCCGCTGATGGTGTGGTTCATGGTGCGCGCCTTGCCTGACGGCTGGTAGGCTCCGCTGTTCTCGCAGGTTGCCCTGGAGAGACGCACGACTGGGAGATCTGCCGCGACGGGCACGAGACGGCGGGCTGACTCCTTCGTGCCGGGCCGCGGTTGTGGGCTCAACGAGGTGGCCGCAGGTCGCCGGCGTCCACCTCAGCTGCCACCAGGCGGTCCATCAACTGCAGGAAGACGCGCGCCCGGCCCTCGGCCGACAGACGGCGGTCGAAGATGGCGTCGATGCCCTGCAGGGGGCCGTCGGATATCCGCACCCGATCGCCCTCCTGGAACCGGTCAGCTGGCTTCAGGGTTCCCATCTGCCGCAGTCGGCGGCGGATGTGTTCGATCACCGGGGCGGGCACTGGCACCGGTCGGGTTCCGCTCCGGACGATGTAGGAGAGTCCGGGGGTCCAGCGCACGTCGGTGAGCCTAGGGCTGTCCGGATCGATACGGGCGAAGAGATAGCGCGGGAAAAAGGGTTTGCTCTTGGTCCCGCTCTGCCGCCGGACCGCGAGCTCCGGCAGGTAGACCTCGATATCCTGGGCCTGTAGTAGATCCCGTACCTGTCCTTCCTTGTACGGTTTGGTGTAAAGGGCAAGCCAGATCTCGTCGGTCATAGTTGTACAGGAATGGAGGTTGCCGCACCTCGGCTCGTCAACGGCTGACCGAACACGGGTATCGGGCCCCGGGCTGCTTCCCCTCTGTCGGATGCGACATGGTCTGTCATAGTGCTCTCGTCTATGGCTGGGTCTGCCTCATCATCTCGGCGTCCTGGGTGCGTTCGTTTCAGCAGCTGGCGGCGTTGGACCGTCTCCGTCTCCATGGGGCCGACGCGGTCCTGTGCCCCGCGAGGGCGACCCTCACGGGAGGGACCGGCGGGCTATAGCCCCATCGATGGCCGCGGCCGGTTTGGGCGCGAGCTGGTTGAGGCCGTGATCTGGTCCGTTCTGTTGCGGATCGGGCCTGTGTTCTCCCGTGGGCATCTTCACTCCCATGGCTGACCATGACGCTACGGCGCTTCCCCGGGTTCGCCATCTCTCCGGACTGGGGAGGATGGCCGTCTGTGGCTTCGGGCCTACGAGATGCGGGCGGCGGTGGTGGTGTGCGAAGCCCCAGGGCGGCGCTGCGACCGCGACGTTGGCGGGCATGATAGCAGAAAACCCCGGATCGGGAAAGCGGCGGGTGCGGTTGCGCGCTGTGGAGGATGCGGGATGGGCGACGGGCGATCCACCGCCAGCGCCGACGGTGACGTCGATCGTGCCGGAGGAGGGGGAGAACACGGGGAGCGTGGCGGTGGTCGTGGCCGGGAGCGGCCCAGACGCGGGCGACGCTGCGGTCGGCGCGGTTAGGTCAGGTGGACATCGAGGCCACCGGGTTGACCGCGAGTGCGTGGCACCTGGCAGGTGCATCGCACCGAGACCGATGGTGCCTTGCACTTCCAAAGTGCGTGGCACCTGGCACCTGCGTCCTGCCGCGGCCCCTGGACTCGACGGCCCTGCATGTAGGTGCAACGCACCTGGCAGGTGCATCGCACCGTGAGCTCTGGACCAACCCGTTTTCCCCTTCTCCGCTTCCAGGTCCATAGAGTCTCCGGTTTTGCCCGCGCCCCTCCCGATGGTATAATCCCGCGACCTGAGCAGATGCACGCTGAATCTTGGCAGCGCCCGACCAAGCTGCCACCGAGCGGAGGGCGCGGTTGCCGACTCGACGCGCTCTACAGTGATGAACGACATCAACGATAAGGAGTTCGTCAGGCATGGAATGGCTGCATAGGCGGTTCTGGGTGGGCGCGGCCCGGGTGGGGCTGATCCTCAGCGTGGTGCTGGCGGTTGCGGCCGGCAGCGTGGCGGCGGCGCCGGGGAGCTCTGCGGCGGTCAGCACGGCGGGCGAGCGGGCGCTGGGCGCTCCGGTGGTCCTGATTGCCGACCCGGAGGCCAGCCGGCACCGGACGCCGCCCCCGGCGAGCGCCGTGTCGGCGGTGCGGGTCCAGAGCGCCACCATCAACGTCAACTATCTGCCCAGCGGCTCGACGGATCCCCACGGTCAGTCCTGTCACACCTGGCCGACTGCGGCGCGCGGCGCCTTCAGCTACGCCGCCGGGATTTGGGAGATGCTGGTGAGCTCGTCGGTGCCCATCGAGATCGATGCCTGTTGGGCGGATCTCGGGGGTGGATACCTGGGTTACGCCATCACCAGGTTTGGCCGCGATTTCCCCGGCGCGCCTGTGCCCAACACGTGGTATCCTATGGCGCTGGCCAATGCGGTGTACGGCAGCGATCTGGATCCCCTTTGGCCCGATATGCACTTGACGTATAACCGCGGCCTGGGAAGCGCGTGGTACTTCGGCACGGACGGCAGCACTCCGTCCACTCAGTACGACTTCGCCAGCGTGGTGCTTCATGAGATCACTCACGGGCTGGGCTTCGCCGGGTCGATGAAGGTGGAGCATGGATGGGGATCGTGGGGCGGGGTAACGGGGTATCCCTTCAGCTACGACCGCTTCACCCAGGACGGCGGTGGGAACAGCCTGATCAACACGACGATTTATCCCAATCCCTCGTCGGCTCTGGGCAGTGCCCTCACGAGCAACAACGTCTGGTTTGACGGCCCGCGCGCCAGATCGGCCAACGGCGGGACGCGGGTAAAGCTGTACGCGCCTTCAACGTGGCAGCCGGGCTCCAGCTACAGCCACCTGGATCAGATCTTCAACGGCACTGAGAATGCGTTGATGACCTATTCGCTCAGCTCCGGGGAGTCTAATCATAGCCCCGGGCCGGTGGGGTTGGGTGTGTTGGAGGATGTGGGGTGGGCCACGGGCGATCCGACCCCGGCGCCGACGGTGACTTCGATCGCGCCGGACGAGGGGGAGAACACGGGGAGCGTGGCGGTGAGTGTGGCGGGGAGCGGGTTCCAGAGTGGGGCGACGCTGCGGCTGCGGCGGGCGGGCCAGGCGGACATCGTGGCTACGGGAGTGACGGTGAGTGCGGCGGAGATCTCGGGGACGCTGGATCTCACGGGCAGAGCGACGGGGTCGTGGAATGTGGTGGTGACGAACCCGGACGCGCAGAGTGGGACCCTGCCCGGGGGGTTCACGGTCACGGCGCCGGCGCCCGCGCCGACGGTGACTTCGATCGCGCCGGAGGAGGGGGAGAACACGGGGAGCGTGGCGGTGGTGGTGGCCGGGGGCGGGTTCCAGAGTGGGGCGGCGCTGCGGCTGCGGCGGTCGGGCCAGCCCGACATCGTGGCTACGGGAGTGACGGTGAGTGCGGCGGACATCTCGGGGACGCTGGATCTCACGGGCAGAGCGACGGGGTCGTGGAATGTGGTGGTGACGAATCCGGACGCGCAGAGTGGGACCCTGCCCGGGGGGTTCACGGTCACGGCGCCGGCTCCGACGGAGCAGGGGTTCCAGATTTTCCTGCCGTTGCTGCTGAGATAGCTGACGATAGGTGACTGCTCCTCATAGGTGCTGCACGCCGGTGGTCTGCCCTTCGCACGTGCGTGGCACCCGAACGCCGCCATCGGGTCGGCCTCGCCTAAGGCGGCCTTTAGTTGCCAGGTGCGTGGGCCCTGACCGCCCCCGCCTCCCACTTCTCAGTTGCGAGGCACATAGAGCGCCCAGTTTTGCCCCTACCCTTCCCGATGGTATAATCGTCCGACCTCAGCAGATTCACGCTGGATCCCAGCAGTGCCCGATCTAGCTGTCGCCGGGAGGAGGACGCGGGTCCCGACTCGACGCGCCCTACATTGATCAACGACAAGGAGTCCTTCAGGAATGGAATGGCTGGATAGGCGGTTCTCGATGGGCGCGGTCCGGGTGGTGCTGATCCTCAGCGTGGTGCTGGCCCTGGGAGCGGGCAGCGGGGCGGCGGCGCCGGGGAGCTTTGCGGCGGTCAGCACGGCGGGGGAGAGGGCGCTGGGCGTTCCGGTGGCCCTGGTAGCCGACCCGGGGGTAAGCCGGCACCGGACGCCGCCGCCGCCGAGCGCCGTGGCGGCGGTCAGGGTTCAGAGTGCCACCATCGTGGTCAACTACCTGCCGAGTGGCTCGACGGATTTTGGCGGCCAACTCTGTCATACCTGGCCGAGCGAGGCCCGGAACGCGTTCAGCTACGCTGCCGGGATCTGGGAGACCTTGGTGAGCTCCTCGGTGCCTATCGAGATCGACGCTTGTTGGGCGGATTTGGGCGCTGGATACCTGGGCTACGCG
>SKLM01000188.1 GCA_007123205.1 Thermoflexales bacterium | reverse complement strand
TCCCCCGCTGAGCAGCCAGCGCTCCACACGCGGATATCCCCCCCGGCCGCCTTCTTCTCGATGATGGTCGGAACGATCTCCTCGGCAATGAAGTTCCATGCCTCCCGATCCCGGAAGAAGGAGCTCACGTTAATCAGGATGGTGTTGAACAGGTAGGCGAACTCGTCCGGATGGACCTCCAGATAATCGCGGTAGGCCTCGAAGTCCTCGGTTTCGATCACGTCCATGCGGCGCTGCACGCGCCGCATGAGGCTCGGTCGTTTGTAACCGGTGAAGTCGAACCCTCGATGGTCCCTCAGGAAGATCAGCAGATCCTCAAATGCCGGGTCCGTCGTCTCCACGCTCATATCATCCCTCTCTTGGATCCTGCAACTCGACTCCGTGTGAGCGCCCAGAGCGTGGTCGGTCGGCCAGGTCCCCTTCTTCCCACCGGGCCGGAAGAGGGAGCGAACCGATCACGGCCTCACCACCGATGGACGCCAGAACCCTGGTGCCCGCGACGAAGTCGGCCTGGGGGAGCCACGGCGTGCCCACCTTCCTCAAGAACCCTACCTCGGACCTCATGACCGTACGACCACCTCCACCAATCTCGCCGCAATCTTCTCCAGGGGCAGGATCTCGTCGACGGCCCCCGTCTCCACGGCGGCGCTGGGCATGCCGGGAAAATCGGCCGTGTCCGGATCCTCGACGATGACCAGCCCCCCCATCTTGTCCAGCGCCCGCACACCCATCGTGGCGTCCCGTCCCGTGCCCGTCAGCACCACACCGATGGCGCGATCTCCGTAGCTGGCTGCCACCGACTCGAAGAGCAAATCCGCCGAGGGGCGCACGAAGTGGACCAGCTCGGAGTGGGAGAGAGACAGCGTCCCGTCGCCGTTGACCAGCAGATGCTGGTCCGGCGGCGCGATGTAGGCCATCCTTGGCCTGAGCGTCTCCCCCTCTTCGGCCTGCTTGACCCTCACCTGACACGCCCGGGCCAGGATTTCGGGAAGCAAGCTACGGTGGTGGGGGTCGAGATGCTGCACCACGACGATAGGGACGGGAAAATCCGACGGGAGCTCGCACAGCACGATCCTCAGCGCCTGTACCCCCCCGGCCGAGGCCGCAATAGCCACGATCCCGTACCTTACCGCTTCCCCGGTCTTCCCACTCTCTGCGTCCTGCGCCCAGCTCTGCATCGCAGCCCCCTCGCTCATCCCTCCGCCGTGGTAGCGCGGCGTTAGTGCCTGCATCGGCGAGTGCACCGCGACACACCGCTGACGAGTCAGTATAGCAAATATCCCGGCATAAGGCAAACCCACGGGACCGCGGCGGCAACTCGGTTCGCGGGTTGATGGGACTGAGACGGGTCTGCCGGATGAGGGGGATGGACCCCGGCAAGGATACCTGGTGGCACTGGGGCAGGCTGCCTGCGGCAGTGGGCGGATTGGTGAATCCGCCCGGAGCGGGGGGCGTGAGGTTGGCACGCGGCTTAGGGCTCGCTGGGCGAGCTCGACACGCATGGCGAGTGAAAGGCACTGGCGCGCGCTGGCCAGACGCCACTCCGCTGCGCTGCGTGGCTAACTACGAACGGAAACTCGGCCGGTGGGCGGAGGGAGACGGGTGCGGCTACGAGCTGCGTACGGCGCGGAGGGCGCTCCAGAGCATGTAGAGGGCGACAGCGGCCGAACCGCCGAGGTCGAGATAGCGGGTCAGCGGTGCCGTGGGGGCCAAGGCCACCGAGAGGAGCGCGACGATCACGCACAGATCGACGGAGGATTTAGCCCGATAGAGCTCACGCTGGGCAGCCATGATCGAGTTATGGCTCTCCTGGTTGAACCTGGCGTACCGTTGCCAGAACCAGGCGTTGGTCAATAGTCCCAGGCCGGCGATGGCAAGCCCGGGGTAGACGTTCCCCCCCGGCTGAAACGTATCCAGGCGCACGAGCGCCACGCTCAACATGACCAGGCCCGAGCAACCCATGGCCCCCGCTACGATCAGCGCTGCACGTCGCTCCAGCCGTCGCCCGCTGGCCCCCGGGCCGTCGGCCCGCTGCACCGTGCGGAAGACATACCACGACACGAACAGCGCGATCAGCTCGACGCTCCGCCGGATGAAGTCCGCCAGTTGTGTGGTGGAGCGGCCGGTGTAGACGGCGAGGCCCGTGGCCAGGGGGCCCCAGGCACTGAGCAGCAGGGCGACGAGCAGGGTGCGCTCGCGCGACGCCATCTGGTCGCGAGTCACGGCTGCCACGTCACCATCCCAGGTGGGAGAAGAGCGCGATGAGGGGCACGATCAGACAGGCCGCCGAGAAGGGCACGGTCAGCGTGTCGAGGCCCTTCCGTGAGAAGAGCTCGACGCCGGCCGAGACGGGCGCTACCGCCAGGGCCACGAGGAGGCTCACGTGCCACGACCGGCCGCCGTACAGCCAGAGGGTCAGAAAGAAGGCCAGGCAGGCGGTCAGGGTCATCGCCAGGGATCCCTCGTAGGTCTTGGCGCTCTCCACGAGGGGCAGGACCACGTGACGGCGGCCCCAGGCCTTGCCCACAAGGGCCGCGGCGGCATCGCCGAAGCCCCAGCCCATCACGGCCACGGCGCTGATGTAGTGCCAGCGAACTCCCAGGAGGCCCCAGAAGACGAAGATCAGCAGGGCGAAGGAGAGCTGCACGTAGAGAAGCTGCCTGCGCAGCTCGCCACCCCGCTCCCGGTCCACGAAGACTCGTCGGTACCAGGAGAACCTCTCCACCACCAGGAGAGCCGGATAGGCCACCACTACCAGGAGAAAGGCGGCCCCGATGGCGATATACCACTGGCTGAAGAGGTGGAGCAGAGGGAATATGGAGAGGCTGTACGCGATGTGTTGGAGTTTGCGCACCACCTCCGAGGGGACCCTGGGCCACAGTTTGAGTAGAGTCGGGAGCAGGGCACAGGCAACGATGTAGTAGGCAAGGAGTAGCCCGGCTCCAACGGCATCGCTCGTCAGCATAGTCCTCCATCTGCAACCCGGCTGCACACTCCCGCCGGGCTGCCGTGGTCAGAGCCAGCGGAGGTGTGACACCGGACCGGCCTCATTCGGATACCTGTCTCCACTATCCGGTGCACATTGAGCCTCTTCCCAGTCCTCAGTCGCATCACTATTAGACCGACCGGTTGGTATGGTACCACACAGTCGGCAATTGTCAAAGAACCGCGGGACCCTACCCGTCCGTGAGATCCCAGTACCCGGCCGTCGCCGGTCAGAGATCCGCCCGCGAGGGCGGTGTTCGCTGGGGACGCTGCCGCAGGCCGACCCGGGCCTATTCGCGTCCCAACACCAACGCCAGCAGCGCCATGCGCACCGGAAGCCCGTTGTGGGCCTGACGGAAATAGGCCGCCCCGGCATACCCGTCGACCTCTTCCTCGATCTCGTTAACCCGAGGCAGCGGATGGAGGATGGTGATGCCTGACTTGGCCTGTTCGACCATGGCCATGTCCAGAACGTAGGCCCCTTTCAGCCGCTGGTACTCGGTCGGATCCTCGAAGCGCTCCTTCTGGATGCGGGTCATATAGACCACGTCGCTCTCTCGCATCGCTCCCGCCAAGTCCTCGGTCACCGATACCTCGATGCCCCGGGCCAGGAGGTTATCGGTGATGTCCGCCGGCATCATGAGCTGGGTCGGCGACACGAAGATCAGGCGCACGTCGAACCGGGCCAGCAGGTAGACGAGGGAGTGGACGGTGCGCCCGTTCTTGAGATCGCCTACCAGGGCCACCGTGAGTCCGTCTATGGCGCCCTTCTCCTTCTTCAGGGTGTAGATGTCCAGAAGCGCCTGGGTCGGGTGTTGCCCGGTGCCGTCCCCCCCGTTGATGACGGGGATGCTCACAGCCGCCGCTGCCTCCGCCGCGGATCCCTCACGGGGATGGCGAATGGCGATGACGTCCGCATACCCCTCGACCACCCTGATCGCATCTGCCAGCGATTCGCCCTTGGCCGCCGACGACGTCATCGGATCGTCGACCGTGATGACTCCGCCACCCAGCCGGTGCATGGCAGCCTCAAAAGAGAGCCTGGTGCGGGTGCTGGGCTCGAAGAACAGGGAGGCCATGACGCGCCCGCGCATATTCTCCAAATGGCTCCCTGCCTTCAGCCATTCCTCGAAGCGCTCCGCCGTGGACAGGATGAGGCGTAGCTCCTCGTCTCTTAAGGTGTCCGTTCGTAGGATGTCCCGGCCCTGCAGACTACTTCCCATTCAATACCTCCCCCAAATGCTTTAGCTGGCTCACACCAATACTCGATCGGTTCGCAGCGTCGCTCCCGTCACACAAATCGGGATGCAACTGCGGGATCCAAGAACTGCTGTATCTCGATAGTGTATCCCCCGGGATCCCTCAGGAAAAAGCCACGCACCCGGATCTTTTCCATCTCCTTCACTTCGGTCAGCAGACTGACGCCTGATTCCTTCAGGTGCTCGTACCACCGGGCCACGTCTTCCACCACCAGAGTGAGGAGGACGGCATTCGCTCGACGGGGCTGGTGGAACCCCCTATCACCGCTGACGATTCCGACGAACCCGTTGCCGGCGACGCGGTAGATCTTCGCCCACCGCTGATCCTCCACCAGCTCGAATCCGAGCACATCGCGGTAGAAGCGCTCGGCGGGCTCGATGTCATGGTAGTAGAAAAAGGTGATCTGCGACTGGACACTCGGGACACTGCGGTCCGCTACCTCCCCTTTCATCGCCACTCCTTTCCCAGAGAACTAACCTTCTTGCATCAGCCGCGCCAGCCGGGAGACACCCTCCCGGATCTCCTCCTCCGTCAGGCTACAGAAGGGGATGCGGAGGAAACGGCGGCCGTCGTCTGGATTCGGGAAGAAGCCGCGACCGTCGGACAGCTTCAGCCCCATCTCCGCAGCGCGGGCACGCAGGTCCACGACGTCCGTTCCTTCGGGAAGGAATCCGCTGACGAAAAACCCACCCTGAGGGTCGGTCCAGTCGACCTCGGGAAGATGGTTCTCCAGAGCTGTGCGGATGGCGTCGAGCCGCGGGCGGTAAACCTCCTTCAGGCGCTCGATGTTCGAATCCAGCATCCCGCGGCGGCAGTACTCGTAGACCATTCCCTGGGTAGGCAGCACCGGCCCGATGTGGGAGTCCACCGCCCATTCAGAGAGGCCCGCGATGACGGGCTGAGGACCGATCACGTAGCCCAGCCGCAGACCCGGCGCCAACACCTTGGAGAACGACGACATATGGAGCACGCGCTCAGGGGCCAGGGACCAGAGGGAGGGCACGTCCTCGCCCCAGTAGCGCAGTCGGCGGTAGGGCGAGTCCTCGACCAGCCAGAGACCGTGTTCCCGGGCCAGAGCTGCCAGCCGCTCCCGTTTCTGCAGGGTGGTGGTGACGCCCATGGGGTTCTGGAAGTCGGTGATCAGGTAGATCAGCGAAGGAGCGCCGCGATCCAGCTCCGCCTCCAGCAGGTTCAGATCCACCCCGTCGCCTTCCAGGCTTACTCCGACGACCTCGGCGCCCGTGCGCCGCAGAAGGGTGATGGAGCGGTCATATGTGGGCGACTCGACGAAAGCACGATCCCCCGACTGGACCAGGACCTGGGTGATGAAGGAGAAGACCTCCAGGGAGCTGTTCCCCATGAAAACTTGTTCGGGTGGCACGCCGTGCTGATCGGCCACCCATTCCCGCAGGGGGGCGTAACCGCCCTGGTTGTACTGGAGTAGGATGGCCGGATCGCGGCGAAGGGCGACCTCCCCGCACTCGATAAGGTCCTCCACCGGGAAGACGTCTGGGGGCGGCACTCCTCTGGTCAAGTTGATCATCGATCTGTTCATGTTGCTGTTCTCCTTGATGGTATCGGTCGAGGGGCTCGGCCGGGTCGCTGCCCGCGGACTGTCTGGCCCCGCGAACAGAGGTGATCTGTTAGTGTGCTCGGGACAGGCGAAAGACCGGATGCGGCGGACGAAGGGGCCTCGCTTCCTCCTGCGACAGGGCCGAGGAGGCAGGCGTTTCGCCTCCGGGCGAGAGGGCGGCCCTGGGGGTGTCTGGCCAGTTGGCGGAGGGCGGGATATTGAATTGGTTTTTTTCCCAGAAACAATATCACCGACGGGTTGATCACAGGTCGACTCCCCATTCCTTGGCCAGCTCGTCGAGGGCCCGCTGGATGGCCCAGGACATGCCGTCCTCTTCCGGTTCGAGGACACGGCGGTCGCGGAGGAGGCGGCCGAGGCGAGACGCGCTCTGTCCGTGGAGGCTGGTCAGACGGGCGAATTCGGCGGTCGAGAGGTGGTCCATGTTCTCGTCGATGTAGCGGGAGAGTTGCTGATGTCTGGCATACAGGTCGGCGATGACGGCGTCGATGGAGCAAGCAGGTTCGTCGGCCCACGGTGGAGCGGCGCTGGAGCCGTAGAAGCCGTGGGTGACGGCGTTCTGGTTCCCGGCCGGGGCACCCACGCGGGCGCGGCCGCCGCCGTGGGGCGCACAGCGCGGCGGGTCGGAGGACCGCACGGCCCAGGCACGGCAGGCGGAGCCATCGGAGCAGGTGGCGGTGCAGCGACGCTTGAGGTTCGCGGGTTGGATTGGTGTTCTGGATTCGTTGGTCATGCTGATCGGCGGGGGCACCCGGGTATCGGATACGGTGTGCGACTGTTGGGGGGCATGATAGCACAGGGAGGGGGGATGTCAAGACGCAGCGGGCAGGTTACGGGT
>SKLM01000162.1 GCA_007123205.1 Thermoflexales bacterium | reverse complement strand
GGGGCTTCAGGTGGTGCTCAAAGGTGAGCACCCGCCCCTCACGCTCCTCGATGTACAGCGGGTCCTCCACGGCCTCGTAGGTCTGCAGAATGTCGCCCCCGTCGGGACGCGGGTCGGTGTAGACCAGGCCGCACCGCTTGCACTGGACGATGGGCGGATGGGTTCCGTATCCGCTGTGGGTGCAGCGGAACGCGCGCCAGTCGCTGCCCTGCTCGACGGTAGAGGGGAAGCGCAGGGTCACATCGTCGGCGCCGCAGAGGTTACAGCGAACGTGTTCCATCAGTTTCCTGCGTTGATGCACGGCAGGCCAGGCGGCCCATGGAGACCGTCACACTGGCGTAAGGGAGGAGAAGCAGACGACGGACGATGGACTTCGGACGACAGATCCCCTATCATCAGCCCTCCCGGTGACGAAGGGCGATGAATGCTGGGCTTGACCGGTGTCGTCCGCCCGGGCCGTGCGCAGGATGGCCGTCGAACCCAGACGTGGGAGTCGATCGCGAGTCAAGACCAAACCACGCATGGAACATCTCGACACCAGGCTGGACGCCCTCCAGCTTCGCGGGAAGAATGGCGGTTATGACGCGCCGAAAGACGAAAACCGTACTCCTTCGATCTATCATCGTGGTCCTCGCGTCTGGCTACCGGGAGGCTGCCTGTACGGGCCAGCCAGGGAACGTCAGCGGGTTATTCTAACCGCGTTGCGATAGGCCCGCAAGACGAGATCGCAACCGGTGGTGGCAAGTCGGAGCAGGCGCGAGCCTTGAGGAGACACTCCCCCGCGAGGAGCACCGTGTCTCGGCCGTAGCGCTGGACACGGGTATCCGAGGGCAAGCAGGCGGGCGTCCCACAGGAAATCGGCCTGCGGACCGCCGACCATTCCCAACCCCACGTCCGGCTAACGGAGGAGCCGCTCCTCGATGAAGGCCGCCAGTTCGGCAATGTCGTCGAGGTCGAACAGAGGCACCGCGATGTCGACCTGGTGATCCGCAACCAGGGCGATGAGACGCTCCGGGCCAGAGATGAGGGGCGCCTGAGCAGCGGCCCTGTTCACCTCTATCTTCAGGGTGTCCGCGTGCTTATAACCCTCGGTCAAGATGAGATCGACCTCCTTGATGCCGGCGAGGAGGGACTCCAGGGTCGGCTCTTCCTCGAAGCTCCGTATGTGGATCACCCTGTCGGGCCCGGCCAGGACGACGTGGTCGACGCCGGCGTCGGCGAAGCGGTAGGAGTCCTTCCCCGGCGTGTCGAAGGCTAGCCCGTGATGGTGATGGTGCTTGATCACGGCCAGCCGGTACCCGCGCTGTTTCAGCTCGCAAGCCAGTCTCTCCAGGAGCGTCGTCTTGCCGCTCCCGGAGTGGCCGACGAAGGAGACGACGGGTATGGGAGTCACCGCTCGCTGGCACGGGACGTTGTTCTTGTCCTTGACAATGTCTTTCACTTCTCTTCGAAGACCTCCTCCAGCTGGTACCAGCCGGGGTCTTTCCCGCTGACGAAGAGAGCGCCTTGGATCAGCCCATCGGCGAAGGCGCCCGCGTTGTACGCCTGATGCGCCAGCTCGAGCCGCTCGTTCTCGAATCCGAAGATGACGCAGTGCGTCGAAGGCGTCCCGCCCGATCGGATGGAGCTGTACTGGATGGAACCGGGCCGTCTCCGTCCCGTTCCCACCCGCCCGTACTCCGCCGCACGGTCGAGATCGAGCTCCAGCGCGGTGGCAATCTTCTGAGCGATCTCCTGGGCCGTCCCACTCGGGGCGTCGAGCTTCCTGTTCTGGTGGATCTCGACGATGTCGATATCGGCGCTTCCACCCGCCGCACGGCTGACGTGGGATACCAGCTCGTACAGCAGGTGGACAATTGTTGACCCGTTGGAGGCGTGCAATACGGGGATGGTGGTTGCTGCCTCCCGCAGTCGGGCACGCTGTTCGTCGGAGAAGCCTGTCGTCCCGGTGACGAAGGCGCGCCGGTGCTCCAGGCAGACGTCCAGGACCTCCAGGGACACGGCCGGCCTGGTGCATTCGAGGACCACGTCTGCCGCGTCGATAAGTGTCCCTATCTCGTCCGAGACGCAAACCCCGAGGGGACGGCCCAACCCGACGAGTAGGCCAAGGTCGAGTCCGATGTAGTCCCGTCCCTTCGGGCCGACGCCTCCGATCAACTCGACCTGCGGGGTACTTGCCGCAGACCTGACCAACGCTCGTCCCATATCCCCGTTGGGACCGACGATGAGCAGATCGACCATCTTCACCTCTTTCTTGCCCTGGAGTTGGGCTGTCCGGCGTCGCGAAACGATGGTGGATACCACTCGACAAGTATACTGAGAAGCGGGGCGCAAGTCAAAGGGCCAACGAGCCGCGGTCGGGCCGCGGAATGAGCCGGATCTGGAACGTAGTTGTGTCCCGGGCTTCCTGTGCGCCCCCAGACCCGCTTGTGAAAAGCACTCAACCTTGCTATGATTATGCGGTGTCGACAGATAACGAGAGAACGCCCCTCATTCTCATTACGAACGACGACGGGATCGCATCTCCCGGGCTGCGGGCCGCGACTCGAGCGGTGCTGCCGCTCGGCGATGTGCTGGTCGTGGCGCCATCCCGCCAGTGGTCGGGGGCGGGCAGAAGCTTGCCCCACGGCTCTTCGGGCACCGTGGCGCGTCGCCAATGGACCATCAGCGGGCAATCGGTCTGCGCCTATGAGGTGGACGGGTCTCCCGCGGCCGCGGTGCTGCACGGGCTGGTTGAGTTGAGCTCGCGCAGGCCGGTCCTCCTCGTCTCCGGGATCAACTACGGAGAGAACGTCGGGGCCGACATCACGATCTCGGGCACGGTGGGGGCGGCATTGGAGGGAGCGGCCAGAGGGTTGCCGGCCATAGCCGTCTCGCTTCAGACACCGAAGGAGACGCATACGCAGCCGAGCGACGACGTAGACTTCGGTGCTGCGGTTCACGTCACCCGGCTCCTGGCCGAGCTCTTGTTGGATATCACCCTCCCTCTGGACGTGGACGTGCTGAAGGTCGACGTGCCTGCCACGGCGACTCCCGAGACGCCCTGGCGGCTGACTCGCGTATCCAGGCACGTCTACTACATGCCCATGCCGCCCCAAAGGGAGGACTTGAGCGACCCGGTGCGGATCGACTACGAGCCGCACCCCCGACCCGAGGAGACCGAAAGGGACTCCGACATCTACGCCCTGGCGGTCGATCGGGTGATCTCCGTCTCCCCGCTGAGCTACGACCTGACCTCTCGAGTTGGACGGGGGGTCCTGGAGGACCTCCTGCGGGACTCGAAGGACCTTTGACCGGCTCCATCCGTGTGCTATAATCTTCGGGGCGGACCTATCAGGGCGAGACGGTTCTTCTACAGGATGGGCGGCCACGATGGATGAGCCAGTGCCGGCGATCGATCTATCCGTCGTTCTACCGGTGTACAACGAGGCGGACTCCTTGCCGAAGCTGATCCCCGAGCTTTCGGCGGTCCTTCGGGAGGTGGGGCGCCCTTACGAGATCGTCGCCGTTGATGACGGAAGCTCCGACGATAGCGTAGCTGTTCTCGGTGATCTGCAGGCGGACGAACCGGGGCTGCGCATCGTGGAGTTCCGTCGCAACTTCGGCCAGACGGCTGCCTTCGCTGCCGGTTTCGACTACTCCCGTGGCGCTGTCATCGTCACGATGGACGCCGATGGTCAGAACGATCCCGCCGATATCCCACGCTTGCTGGAGGTGCTGGAGGAAGGGGACTACGATCTGGTCAGCGGCTGGCGGAAGGATCGCAAGGAACCGTTCCTGACGCGAAAGCTCCCGTCGATGGTTGCCAACTGGCTGATCGCCAACGCCAGTGACATCTCACTTCACGATCGGGGCTGCTCCTTGAAAGCACTCCGGCGCGACCTGGTGGAGCAGATGAGGCTGTATGGCGAATTACACCGCTTCATCCCCGAGATGGCCAGCCTGATCGGAGTTCGTGTGGCCGAGGTTCCGGTGAACGATCGTCCTCGGGAGACCGGTGAGTCCAAGTATGGAGCCCTGACCCGAACCCCGCGCGTCCTGCTGGACCTGCTGACGGTCTCCTTCCTGCTCAGCTACTCGAAACGGCCCATGCAGCTCTTCGGCACGGTGGGCCTGCTCAGCGGGGGGGTCGGAGGGTTGATTGGGCTCTATCTGATCGGGGCCAAGGTGGGGCGGGGGCTTCTGTATGGTGAGGAAGCGTTCCGCAGCTTCCGGATCGGGACGAGTCCCTGGACGATGCTTTCGGTGCTGTTGATCGTGCTGGGGGTTCAGTTCCTGATGATGGGACTGCTGGGCGAGATCTTGACTCGGACGTACTTCGAGGCGCAGGACAAGCCGACGTACGTCGTCCGCCGGGTGCTGAGCGCGGATCGGGAGGACACTTGAGTCGGGTACTGGTCATCGGGATCGACGGGGCGACGCTCGATCTGCTGGGGCCGTGGGCGGAGGCGGGCGATCTCCCCAATCTGGGCCGCCTGATGGCCGAAGGCACCTATGGACCGCTGGAGTCGACACTTCCGCCGGTCACGGCCCCGGCGTGGCCCACCTTCGCCACCGGGAAGAATCCGGGCAAACACGGCGTGTTCGATTTCATCCGGCCGACGGGTGGGCAGTTCGAGCTGGTCAACGCGTCCTCCTTACGGGCTGCGACCCTGTGGGAGATTCTGTCCGCAGCCGGGTCCAGAGTGGGCATTATGAACGTCCCTATCACGTATCCTCCAAAGCCGGTCAATGGGTTCGTGATCGGTGGTATGCTGTCGCCCGCCGGGGGAGCCTTCACGTATCCCCACGATCTGCTCGGTCGATACGAGGAGGATCTGCAGCCGTATCGCATCGCGCCCAGCGTTCAGTACAAGGAGGGGAACGAGGAGTCGTTTATCGCGGACCTGGTGGAGCTGGTTGACCGCCGCGGCCAGTACGCGCTGCGGTTGATGGAGGATCACCGATATGAGTTCCTGATGTTCCATTTCCAGGCCACGGATGTGCTCCAACACGCCCTTTGGAAGCTGGTCGATCGGTCGCATCCCCGGTACGATGGCGACGCTGCGCTCCGGCATGGGCCGCGCTTCCAGAGCGTCTTTCGACGTATCGATGATACTGTGGGACAGATGATGGATCGACTCGACGATGAGAGCACGGTCATCGTGATGTCCGATCACGGCTTTGGCCCCCTGCACTACACCGTCAATGTGAACCTGTTTCTTCTGGATCGAGGCCTGCTGCAACTGAAGGGCGGAGCGTGGACTCAGCTCAAGACGAACCTGTTCCGAGCCGGGCTGACGCCGGCGTCGTTCTGGCACCTGATCGAGCGGGTGGGTCTGCAGAACTACGTCTGGCAGGTGTCCAAGTCGACGCGGAACAGGATCGTGAGCCGCTTTCTCTCCTTCGACGATGTGGATTGGGGGCGGACCGTGGCCTACTCCATCGGGCACGTGGGTCAGATCTACCTCAACCGGAAGGGTCGGGAGCCTGACGGGATCGTGGGACCCGGGGAGGAGTACGAGGTGGCGCGCCGACGGGTGATGGAGGAGCTGCAGGGCCTTCGGCATCCCGAGAGCGGCGAGTCGCTGGTCGATGACCTCGTACCCGGGGACCGGGTGGTCCACGGTCCCTACGCATCTCGAGGCGCGGATCTACATCTGGTCCTCGACGGGTATCGAGCCATCGCCTTTCCGCTGTTTGCTGCCGACCACCGGATCATCACGAGCCAGATTCGGGGCGATTCCGGCTGTCATCGACGGCACGGGCTGTTGATCGCCTGGGGCGAGGGGATCCGGCCTGGAGGGGACGTGACGGGGGCCCGCATTATGGACCTGGCTCCCACCATCCTCCATCTGATGGGACTGCCGGTACCCGACGATATGGATGGGCGGGTGCTGGACGGGGTGGCGTCCACGGGGCGCTCCGTTGAGTACTGTCGCGAACCGCTGGCGGGCGACGGTGCTGAAGACGGCCTGTCCCCCGAGGAATCTGCCCAGGTAGAGGAGCGACTGCGGTCGCTGGGCTATCTCGGCTAGCCGGCCATCGGACGCTGGTCATCGACGGGCTCTCCCACAAGCCGCCGGCGAAAGGCCAGCGGGCGTCGATCAGCTGGGACGGAGGACGGACATCTGAGATGAAGCGTCTTTCGGCCGACGGCTTGGCTCCCGGTAGGGGCATCACCATCGTCTGCCTTCTCCTGCTGATCGTCGTTGGATTTCTGCTCCGGCTGGCTCCTCTTGGTCGCTACGTGACCCCCGACGAGCCGAACTGGGTCTACCGCTCCGTTCGCTTCGGGGATGCCGTGGCGGCCGGCAACTGGTCGGAGATCCCTTCCACAGGCCATCCTGGTGTGACGACGATGTGGCTGGGCTCGGCGGCCGTCCACCTCCAACGGTGGTTGAGCCCCCAGGAGAGTGGGCGTTACCTGGAGTGGATCCGTCGGCTGGCCTGGCTGGATCCGGAAATTGGCGCCCCCTTCTCTCATCTTGCGTTCTTTCTTCCGGGAGGGCGCATCGCCGTTGCGCTGGTGAGCTCCCTCGCTCTGGCAGCCCTCCTTCCGCTATTGTCACACCTTTTCGATCGCACCGTTGCCCTGCTGACGATCGGCCTGCTGGCCTTCGATCCGTTCCTTGTGGGCCATTCAGGGCTCCTCCATACCGATGCGCTCCTGACCACCTTCACCATGCTCACGCTGGT
>SKLM01000280.1 GCA_007123205.1 Thermoflexales bacterium | reverse complement strand
GCACCACTCTGAATGGAAGAAACTCCGGACGGAGTCTCTGCTCGTAGTTAGCCACGCAGCGGAGCGGAGTGGCGTCAGGCCGCGTGCGAAGCTAAGCCGCGTGCGAAGCTAAGCCGCGTGCGAAGCTAAGCCGCGTGCGAAGCTAAGCCGCGTGCCTAGCTCGCGCCAGCGAGACCTAAGCCGCCGTCGTTGGAGTGCTGTGGCAGCTGCCAGCTGCAAACCCCGAGCGCCTGCCGGCGCTCGAGACCATTTCCTATTGGACGTCATGCCCATAGGGCTCCTCATAGGAGGGAATCGCTCGGCGTGCAGCGCGTTTCCGCGTGCGGTCCAGGTGTGGTATGCTTGTAGGTGATGGCTGGTCTGAGGGCGAAGACGCACTGGTGCGGAGAGCCTGATTAGTACCAGTCTATTTTTCTGGTAGGAGCGTAGGAAGCGCAGCGGCTGGAGCGGCGAAGAATCTCGCTCATTCTGGCAAAACGATTCCCACGTGGGCGCCCCTCGGATCCCCAGGAAGCTCTGATTCCCGATGTGCGGTTGTACTCTAACCCGTCCGCACCGCAGGTGTCTTCAGTTGCCCGGACCCGGGCCTCCGGTCTGGGTCTCGCCCGTGGGGTCATCCCTGGAATAGCCAGAGCCATCCCACGCCCGCGATGCCTTTCAGCAGTGGTGACCTGCTCAGGTTTCCGCCGACGGAGGGATGTAGGGTCAGCGCGTGCTCATACTTGACCAGGCACAGGCTTGTCCCATGTCGTCACAGGAGACACGGGGGGGGAAGCGGACAGCCAGCCAGGACCGGGCGGCGGCAACGCGAAACTGCCCGCCTCCGCCGCCCAGTGCCGATGGGCCATCATCCTGAGGCCGACAGCTTCGGAGGGGCATCAGCCCTCGCTAGACCGATCGTCTCGGGAGGTGACCTGCCCCGAGACGATGGTCGTCCTACTTCGCGTACTCCTCGGCCCGGACTTCGCGGATCACCGTGACCTTGATCTGCCCCGGGTACTCCATATTTCCTTCTAGCTGCTTCGCGATGCTCTTCGAAAGCCGAATAGCAGCCAGGTCGTCGATCCTCTGTGGCTTGACGATGACTCGAATCTCGCGTCCCGCCTGCAGCGCGTAGGCCTCCTCCACTCCCTCGAAAGAGTGGGCAATATCCTCCATGGTACGTACCCGCTTCAGGTAGAACTCCAGACCCTCCCGGCGCGCGCCTGGTCTGGCACCCGAGATGGCATCTGCCGCCTCAACGATGATCGCCTCCAGCGAGTTCTGCTTCACCTCGTTGTGGTGAGCTGCCACGCAGTGCACCACCTCTTCCCGGAGACCATGTCGACGGCAGATCTCCGCCCCAATCTGCACGTGTGTGCCTTCGTTTTCGAAGTCGACGGCCTTGCCGATGTCGTGGAGCAGCCCGCCGGCCCGAGCCAGATCGCCATTGGCACCTAACTCCTCGGCGATCATCCCCGCCAGTTTCGCCGTCTCGATGGCATGGGCATACTGGTTCTGCCCATAGCTGGTACGGAATTTCAGTCGCCCGATAAGTTCCGTAATCTTGGCGGGTAGCCCGTGCACTCCAACTTCATAGGCCGCCTGCTTACCCTCTTCTCGGATGAACGTCTCGATCTCGTTGTCGCTCTCCTTCACCAGCCGCTCGATATTCGTGGGATGTATCCGCCCGTCCAGAACCAGACGTTCCATGGCCCGACGAGCCACCTCGCGGCGCACCGGATCGAAGCACGAGATGGTCACCGCTTCCGGGGTGTCGTCAACGACCACATCCACCCCCGCCGCCTTCTCGAAGGACCGGATGTTCCGTCCTCCGCGCCCAATGATACGTCCCTTCATATCGTCCGAGGGCAGCGACACCGTGGATGCCGTCACCTCCGCCACATGCTCGCTGGCGATACGCTGGATGGCCGTGGTGATCACCTTACGCGCTCGCTTGTCGGCTTCCTCGGTGGCCTCGGCCTCTACTTCACGGATCACCCGCGCCATGTCCTGTCGCGCCTCCGCCTCGACCGATGCCAACAGCTCCTCGCGGGCCTCCTCCCGGCTCATACTAGCCACCCGGCTCAGCGTTGCTCTGCGCTCCGCCTCCATGGTTTCAACCTGATTGCGCTGCTTGTCCAGAGCACTCTGGCGCTTGTTGAGGGTCTGCTCTCGCTGTTCCAGGCGGTCATGGCGGTGATCGAGCTTCTCCCGCCAGCCCTGCAATCGCTCTTCCTCGCGCCGGAGACCGGACCGTCGCCGCTCCAGTTCCCGCTCGCCCTCCTCTTTTCTCCGTAGTGCCTCGTCCTTTGAACTGAGCACAATGTCCTTGGATTCCTTCTTCGCTCTTTCCAGCTGCCCCTTCGCCTCTTCCTCCAACTCCTTCAGGCCCGCCTTCACAACGTGAGCGCGAATCAGGAACCCCAAACCAACCCCAACAGCCAGTGCCACGACTACCGCACCTATTGCAAGACCCAAGTCAATCATCCTTCTCCCTCGCCCTCCACTCCACCCTTACACCGTCTCTCCTCGAGCTTCTCCTGAACCAGCGGCCTGATGACCGCGTAGGAGAAGCCTCTACGCACCAGATATGCGTGCAGCTTGCGGCGAAAATCCCTGGGAGCTGCCTGTGAGTACCGGCGCGTACCGACCTCCGCTGCCTGACGAGCAGCGGCTTCGACATCCAAGGTGGCCAGCGTCTCATCGATGATGCTGAAAGAGACACCTTTCTGCCGCAGCTCGTGGCGCAAGCCGCGAAGGCCGCGAGGGTTGAAACGCATCCGATTATCCACCCAGTACCGTGCAAACTCCTTGTCATCGAGCAGGTCAGCGCGCGTCAGCCGCCCTGTCACGGCATCGATGACCGAGTCGTCCACCCCGTTCTCCCGTAGATTCCGTCCCACTTCCCACTTGCTCCTCGGACGGTACGAGAGGTAGTTCAGCGCGCGTTCGTACGCCCGCTCAATCTCGTCTCTCTCCCGCAGTCTGGTAATCTGCTCATCATCCAACGTCTGCCCTATCCGCAGATGAGCCGCCTCGATGGCAGCTAGACCGAACGCAAACTGCCCGTCAAGGTAGACGTTGATACGCTCCTTGTTCCGCTTCTGCACCGTCAGTGCCGTGATCTCTCTCTCCATATCCATCCAAAAAGCAAAGACCGTGGCTCACGAGCCACGGTCAGTGACGGGCATCCGTCAATCATGATCTCAGATTGGCTACCCGCCTTCAGCTCACACGAGATGAGGGGGTAGGCGTCCTTCTCGGTCCGTCAGCTGAACGGGCGAGCGATCGATGGTCTCGCCCCCGTTATCCTGGGCGACGACTCCGCGCTCGGCCGCTCAACTCCTGTCACAAATAGCTAGATCGATCCAATATGATGGCATCCAACCGACTAACTGCGTTTAGCACCACATGTCAGAAAACCACTTGCCTCTCGGACAGGTCACAAAAAGCAAAAGCATACTCAGAGAAGGACAGCATTTCAACCAGGCGCTCCGCTATGGAGCACCGATATCTAATGAGATCAAACCGTGGCTCTTCACAGTAACTCCAGGCCGATTCCAATATGGTCATCCAGCCTGATCTTCTTCCTCGACCTCCGCCGATGAGATCGCGGCTGCCATCGTTCCCTCGTCGACCATCTTCTGTCGAACGGTGGCCTCAATGGACTCAGCGACATCGGGATGGTCCCTCAAGAACTCCTTGGCGCTCTCGCGTCCTTGCGCCAGGTAGTCATCGCTATCGTAGTAGTAGTACGAGCCGCGCTTCTCCATCACACCCAGTTCAATGGCCACGTCCAGGAGATCACCTTCTCGACTGATCCCCTCGGAGTACATCAAGTCAAACTCGGCCACCTTGAAGGGGGGCGCCACCTTATTCTTCGTTACCCGCACCCGGGTACGGGTGCCGATCAACTCACCTCTCTCTTTGATCGATGTAATACGTCGGATGTCCAGCCTGACCGAAGCGTAGAACTTCAGCGCCCGCCCACCAGACGTCGTCTCGGGGTTACCGAACATCACCCCGATCTTCTCTCGAAGCTGATTCGTGAAGATCAAAGCCGCATTCGACTGCTTTATTGCGCCGCTGAGCTTGCGCAGGGCCTGGCTCATCAAGCGTGCTTGTAGCCCCGGATGAGAGTCTCCCATCTCCCCTTCTATCTCGGCCCGAGGCACTAGCGCAGCCACCGAGTCTATCACGATGGCATCGACAGCTCCCGAGCGGATCAAGGTCTCGGCGATCTCCAGGGCCTGTTCGCCCGTATCCGGCTGTGAGATGAGCAAGTTATCGACATCTACGCCGCATCCTCGCGCATAGGCGGGATCCAGGGCGTGCTCCATGTCCACATAGGCCGCTGTTCCACCCAGCTTCTGTGCCTGTGCCACAATGTGCTGGGCCAAGGTCGTCTTGCCTGCACCATCGGGTCCGTAGATCTCCGTGACGCGTCCTCGCGGGATGCCCCCCACACCCAACGCCCGGTCGAGGGCCAGGGAACCAGTGGGGATGACCTCGACGTCGAGATGGGAGATCTCACCCATACGCATCACAGCTCCGTCCCCGAAACGCTTCCGCAGGTTGTCCAACGCCCTGCTCAATGCTTGTTCTCGGCCTTTCTCACTCATGTCCACTTCCACTGGATAAGCCTGCACCGACAGCATCGATCTCATCGACCATGCCGGTTGTTAACATAGGCACAGTATAAGTGTACATCAAACGGGGCGATATGGCAAATCAAACAGCACGGTTGCGGACATCCGCGGGCTAGCCCCGTGCGGTTTACGGCAGCCGTGGAGGCTCGACACCTCCCGGAGATCCTCTAAGGCGGCGCAGGGGTTGATGTCGGGTCCGGCGACGGAGAAGGGGTTGGGCTGGCCTCCGAGGGTGGAGTGGAATCGGGTGCCGGGCTCGCCGTCGGAGTCGGGGTCTCCACCTCTTCCGGGGTCGGCGTCGGGGTGGCTGTAGGTGTCACCTCCGGCGTCGGCGATGGGGTAGGGGTCGGGGTCTCTGTGGGACCGACCACTTCAACCTGTACCCGCGCCTCGACTGCGTGCTGATGGGTGTCAAACGCTCTGACCCGCAGTGTGAAGACTCCGGGGGCCAGCTGGTTCGTGTCCCAGTGAGTCAGGATGTCGTTCCGCACCTGGGCCAGGTGCGGCCCGCTCACCCACCCCCAGCCTTGAGGATCGTCCCCGATGCCGTACTGCACCTCATAACGGTCGAAGTTGGGAAGCTGGACGGTGCCATATACGGGTACCACGCCGTGCACAGCAGCGCCTGCCATCGGATCGGTGATCCGCACGTCGGGCTGGATCGTGCCCTCGCCGCACTCTTCGAGGGGCGCTAACGGCAGACCCGCGAACTGCTCCGGATGCGATGCCACCCACTCTCGCCCTCTGCTCTCTCTGATGTCCAGCATAAGCACGTCCACGATGTGATCTGGGCAGAACTCGTTGGCACGCAGACCGGTAAACGCGTCGACCTTCAGCATCTGATACCAGTCGTGACTCTCGTCGAGAGGCGGCTGCCCCCTGGCGAACACGTCCACCTTCCGGTCGGGGCAGTGGCTGGTGGGTCGAGCTCCGGAGCCGGCACAGATCTCTTGCGTCACAATGCCAGAAGGTCGCGGAAAACGAAGGACCGGTAGGTTGGCATGAGCGGCTTCCATGAACGCCTGCCAGATGGGTCCGGCGCCAACGGTGCCCGGGACCTGGGTCATCGCGGAGTTGTCGGCGTTGCCTACCCAGACGCCGGCCGCAAGCTGAGGCGTGTACCCCAATGTCCAGGCATCCCGGTAGTCATCTGTCGTCCCCGACTTCGCCGCTGCTGGACGGCTGAGCTCCAGCACATTGGGACAGCGAAACGCTGCACAACGGGCTTGATCGTCTGCCAGAACATCAGTGATCAGATAGGCATGTTCGGGCGACAGAACCTGTCTGCCTGTGGGCACACTGTTGTCTAGGAGCACCTTGCCGCGACTGTCTTCGATGCGCAGTATCGGGCTCGAGGGCATGAGCACGCCATCGTTGCCGAACGCAGCGAAAGCCCCCGTCATCTCCAGTAGCTTCACCTCGCCGCCACCCAGCGTTAGCGCCAGGCCGTACGCGGGCGGCTGATCGTGAGGATACTCGGGACACAGCTCGTGGGGACGGCTCAGCGAGTGGACACCCAAGCGAGAAGCCATCTCCAGCAGCCCATCGACACCGAGAAACTGTAGCGCCGCGACAGCGGGCACATTGTACGAGTTTGCCAGCGCATCGCGCAGCAGCACCGGGCCGCGGTACTTCCTGTCGTAGTTGACGGGCACGTAGGGCGGATTGGCGCCATCGGGGAACTCCGTCCGCAGATCCCAGAAGAGCGTTGCCGGAGTCCAGCCGCGCTCGAAGGCAGCCACGTAGGTGAGCGGCTTGATCGACGAGCCCGGCTGGCGACAGCGCAGCGCCACGTTGACTTGCCCGTCGATTGCCTCGTCGTAGAAGTCGGCTGACCCAACCATTGCCACGATGTGACCCGTGGCCGGTTCAACGGCCACCAGCGACCCATTCGTCGCATGGCGATCCCTCAGATTTGCGACACCCTCCTGCACGGCTTGCTCAGCCAGCTTCTGCAACTCAACGTCCAACGTCGTATAGATGCGCAACCCGGCACCCCGGTAGAGAGCCTCCGGACCGTAGAGCTCCTCCACCACCCGCTGCACGTACACG
>SKLM01000119.1 GCA_007123205.1 Thermoflexales bacterium | reverse complement strand
TGAGAAGCGCGGGTTCGCGACGGTGCTCACCAAGAGGGTCGTAGCTCTGACGGGACGGAGGCTTGCCTTGATCGAGGGGGCCTGCATACTGGGTAGGGGTCAAGTCCACCTCATGTCGGCCCCTACGGCCTACCCAACTGGTTCGCGCCGGATCTGGTGCTAACGGCCCGCGGGACGCCGACGGCGATGGTCCAGAACCGTTGTCCCGGGAAGACGACTGCGCGGAGAGATGACGAGTATGACAGCGACAGATCTGGAGAGATTCTTGACGCAGGTTTCCGATGTCCACAGCGTCAGAAGAGAGAGGATCCTGAACCTGCGGGCAACAAACGAGACGATGACCTCCCGTGAGCGGGCTGAGAAAGCCATTCGTCACGAGGAGCCGGACCGGATCCCCATCGACATCTGGGTCACACCGGAGATTCGGAGGCGGATGATGGACTACTGGGGTTTCGACGAGTGGGAGGATTGCCTCCAATTCCTGGGCGTCGACTTCCGCTACTGGCGGGGCTCGAGCTACGTTGGACGGAGGTTGAGGACCCTGGAGGACGGGAGCGTCGAGGATCTCTGGGGTGTCCACCGGCGTGTGGTTCAGTATGGGGAGGGCGAGTGGTACGGTGGTTCCTACGAGCAAGTGACCTGCTCGCCCCTGGCCACGGCGCGGACCGTTGAGGACATACGCCGTTACCCCCACTGGCCCAGCGCAGACTGGTGGGCGTATGATGGTGTTCCAGAACAGATCAAGGCGCTGCGTGAGAGAGCGGGCGATGTCTTTATCTGGAACGGCGGCGATCGGTTGGACCGGACCGCCCAGCTCAAGCCTATGATGTATCTCCGGGGTGTCGAACAGGCGTACACCGACCTGGCTATGAACCCGGAGATCGTGGAGGCCATCGTGGGTCACATCGACGAGTATTTCTCAGAGTACAATCGGCGGACCTTTGAAGCTTCCAAGGGGCTGATCGAGGGCTTCTTCTGCGGTGACGACATGGGGCTGCAAGAGGGGGCAATGATGAGTATCGAGATGTACCGCCGCTATTTCAAGGACCACTTTGCCAACACCATCGCCCTGGCCCACGACTACGGCCTGCCGGTGATGTACCATACTTGCGGGTCGGTCTATCAGCTAATCCCGGAATGGATCGACGTCAACCTTGACATCCTCCAGTCACTGCAGCCGCAGGCGAGGGATATGGACATCTGTGGGCTGAAGAGGGAATTTGGGCACGATCTGGCCTTCCAGGGAGGCGGGGACATCCAGCAGGTGCTTCCCCGCGGGTCGCCGACGGACGTGCGAAACATGGTCCGCAGGCTGGCGGGATGTGGAGCACCCGGTGGGGGATACATCTTCGGCACGGCGCACAACATCCAGCCTGACACTCCCATTGAGAACGTCGTGGCCCTGTTCGAGGCCTACCACGAGTTCGGGCGCTACTAGGGGCGAAAGGGGAAGGAGCCTGCTCTGAGATGGGCACGACCGGGGGTAGACATACCACGTGGCAGAGAGGTTGTATTCGGCCGCACCGCCCGATCCGAATAGGGGATGCCGCGGCCAGAGGGGTGGACAAGGCCCTAGCGTGCGAAGCTAAGCCGAGGATATCAAGTCTGTCCGCTGTCGACCCGGCCAATGCCCCTGGTTGCCCGTTCTATGCCCGTCTCTCCAGGTACTCGACCACCTCATCCCAGTTGCACGTGATGGCCCCGACAACCCGCTTTACAGCAGCGGGACTCCCATGACTGTCTGACCCACCCGTCTTGACCAACCCCAGGTCATCTGCCACCTGCGCGAAATGGCGGGTCTGGCCCTCGTCGTGGGTGGGGTGGAAGACCTCCACCCCGTCCAGGCCCGCCCGGGCCAGGAGAGCAATGTCCTCTCCGTCGAAACGGTAGAAGCCGACCCCAAAACTGCCGGTGTGAATGGGATGGGCAAGCACGGCGATGCCGCCCGCGTTGTGAATGGCCCGGATCACCTCCGGGATCGGGAGATAGCACCCCTCGAAGCCCTCGTCCTCTCTTATGAGCACGTACTCCTCGAGGTTGGAGACTGCGCCCTTTCGACGCAGGATGCGGTACAGGGGCAGATGATAGCCTCCCGCCCGGGCCTCGGCGTCGTACTCGGCGGTGGTGACCTCCGCCCCGTGGTGCTGCAAGGGGTCCAGCAGTTGGAGATGAGCCTTTCTTCTGCCGGGCCAGACTCTTTCGACGAGAAACGTATCAAAGGAGGGTGCGGCCCCATTCCGGAAGTACCCCAGGATATGGGCATACTGGCCCCGCCAGGAACTGGTGAGCTCGATGCCGCCAAGAAAAGCGATACCGAATGCGGCCGAGAGCCGTCTGCCCTCGTCAAGCCGGCTCATCTGCTCGTGGTCAGTGAAGGCGACGGCCGAGAGGCCCCGAGCCCTGGCCCGGCGGAAGATCTGCTCGGGTTCAAGGACAGAGTCGTCTGAGGCCGAGGTGTGTATGTGCAGGTCTGCTTCTCTCACGCTGCTATTCTCTCCTTACCCGCCGGGCCAGCCCCCGCGAGATGGGCCGCAAGTCGCGAGAGAGGTCACGCTTACCCCGCCGCGGCCGATGCTCCCTCTCCGTACCAGCCATAGCGACGGACAGCGTCCCGCATGGCCAGAACGTTCTCCAACTTACAGTATGAGGTGATGGTGTTGGCGCTGGAGACCATGTAGCCGCCGCCCCGACCGACCACCTCGATCCGCTCTCGAACCTCCGCTTCCACCTCCGCCGGTGTGCCCCGCGTGAGGGTGTGGTGCAGGTCGATGTTCCCGACCAGGCAGATCCGGTCGCCGTAGCGCCGCTTCACCTCGTTGATGTCCATGGCACCAGGCTCGATGGGGTGCAGCCCTTTGATGCCCAGCGCCAGCAGATCGTCCATCAGGGGCATCAGGTCGCCGTCGCTGTGGAAGATCCACGGCAGTCCAACACGGTGGATAGCATCGGCGACCTTGCCCAAGGCCGGCAGGAAGACCTCTCTGAACACCTGCGGTGAGAACATGGGCCCCGTCTTGTACGCCACGTCGTCGAAGGACCAGACGAAATCCGCCCCCACCTCGGGGAGCCGCTCCACCACCTGGGCTGTCCACTCCGTGTACCGGTCGAGGATCTCCTCCACCAGTCCGGGATGATCGTACAACGCGTAGGCGAAGCCGTCGATACCCATGCTCATCAGCATCGGCGACGCCCCCAATCTGATGCGGGCACCCACGGCAAACTCACCCCGGTTGGCGTCCACCCGCCTTCTGGCCTCATCGTAGAAAGCCCGCTCCGTGGGATCGGGAAACTCCATCAGGGACAGGGTACCAGGCGACGTCAGCAGCGGCCGCTCGATAAACTCCCTGGCTGCGGTCCGCCTCGACTCCACAAACAGGGGCGGCAGCAGATCCACTGTCACGGCGTCCAGGCCGAGTTCCAGCGAGAGCTCGGCAGGCGTGAAATCGTCTCCGCCCATGATCTGCAGCTGCATCTCCGGATCAACACCCGCCTCTATGAAGGGTACTCGGTCCGGCTGTCCGCCGGCCAGGGCCGTCAACACTCTCTCGCGCGAGATCATAGCTCTCCTCCTGACCCCGACAGCACCGGTCTACCAGCGCGGCGACCGAACGGTCGGCTCGTGAACGAGGGCGGCGGCCCGGGGATGACCCGGGCCGGTCACCTACCTACTCGCCGGCTACCAGCTGACGCGCCAGGTCTACGGCCGAAGCGGCATCCGCTGCATAGCCGTCCGCCCCAATCTCCTCGGCATACGCGGCCGTCACCGGCGCGCCGCCGACTATGACCTTCACGCCCTCGCTCAGGCCCGCCTCCTGGAGCACCTCGACGGTCCTGCTCATGGCCATCATAGTGGTCGTCAGAAGCGCCGACATGCCCACGATATGGGGCTTATGCTCCTTGACGGCTTCCTTGAACTGGTCCGCCGTCGCATCCACCCCGATGTCCATCACCTCGAAGCCGGCCCCTGTCAGCATCATCCCAACCAGGTTCTTGCCGATGTCGTGGAGGTCGCCCTCGACGGTGCCCAGCACCACCCGACCGGACATCTGCGCATCACTCTCAGCGAGATGGGGTCGGAGCACAGCCATGCCGGCGTGCATGGCTCTAGCGGCGATGAGCACCTCGGGGATGTAGATCTCGTTGGCCTTGAAGCGGCGGCCCACCTCATCCATGCCCACCATCAGCCCTTCGTTGAGGATGGCCTGGGGGGCGACCTCCTCCGCCAGGGCAGCCTCCACCAGACCTGCGACCTCCGGAGCCCGACCCTCGATCAGATTCTCTGCGATACCTTGTAAGTCTGCCATTTTTGAGTCCTCCTCGTGTCTAGTGCATATCGTATGTATGCGGCAGCCACTCCCCTTGCGCGATGGTCTGGACGGATTCTCGACAGGGCCCCCCGGGGCCGAACCGGGTCCATCGACAGATCGGCACCACCGCGCCACTCGCTTCTTGATCCCCCCGAGCCAGACGATCTATGCCCGATGCCGGCCGCACTGTTCCGCCCTCAGGCGTCGATGATCGAGGCCAGGGAGATGCTGCCCCGCCCGCCTGCGTGCTCGGCACCGTCGGGAAGCGCACGACACGGAGCGATGTCCTCGCGCCCTCGCTACCCTCACAGCCTCGTGCTCAGACCTCGAGCGGATAGCTCCCGTACTTCATCACCGCTTCGGAGAGAGCCAGGACGTTCTCCGGGCGCAAGTAGCCCGCCAAGCTATTCCCGCTAGTCACTATGTAACCGCCACCCGGCCCGACATCCCGGATCAGCTCTCGCACCTCTCGATCCACTTCCTCGGGCGTGCCCGCCCCCAGGAGGTTCAGGTCTACGTTCCCCAGGAGGCAGATGCGATCACCGTATTCCTGCTTCATCGCTCGGATGTCCATGGCCCCTTTCTCGATAGGGTGTAATCCCGCGATCCCCAAGCTGAGCAGGTCGTCGAGAAAGGGCATCACGTTCCCGTCGGTGTGGACGATCCAGGGGAGCGTGATCTTCTCTGCCACACGCTGGAAACGGGGTAACACCAGGTCGTGAAACACCGCCGGCGAGAAGAACGGGCCGCTCTTGAAGGCCATGTCGTCGGTGGAGATGAACAGGTCGAACTCAAGCTCACACACGCGCTCGGCCACGACGGTCATCCAGTCGCAATACCGATCCAGCACCGTCTCGACAAAACCGCGATTATCGTGCAGGGCCAGGCTGAAAGTCTCCAACCCCATGCTCAGGATGGTGGAGAAGATGCCGATGCGCGTGACGAAGGCAGCAGCGTGGTCTCCCTTCTGCCTGGTGAACTCCTCCGCCTCAGCGTAGAGGGCATCGTCATAGGGATCGGGGAGCTGAAGCAGCCCCAGGTCCGCTTCGGTCTGGATCGCTCCATCGCAGTAAAAGAGGCGTCCATCTTGACCGGCGACCTTACTCGCGAATATCGGCGCCCGCATGATGTAGGAGATGTTGTCGATCTTGAGGAACGACGCAATCGCCCTGGCCTCCTCTATGGAGTAGGGGTTGGTCTCCAGGTTGCCGGCCTGACTCTCCCCCTCTCCCCATCCCATCAGTTGCTGGGCCAATGAACGGTCTACGTGCAATTCGCAATAGGGCACCCGGTCTGGCTCCTCCCGGCGCAAGGCTGTCAGCACCCTCTCGCGTGAGGTCATAGATCGATCAGACATCTCTAGCTCCTTACAGTTCGGTGGACCTCACACACCCGCAGGTGAGGACCTCCGCCTACGGCGAATCGGCAACGGATCCCCGTCCAACAGCAGAGTGAGCGAGACACTTGACTTCAAGAACCCGATTGTACGTCAAGAACAGGTGTATGACAAGTGCGACCACTCGTGTGCACAGTCAGCAGTCGGAAAACCGCTCCGCTGCCCTGCTGTGCCTCCTGACCGCACGGGCACCTCCTCCATGGATCCGTAAGGGTGCTATGACCGATCCTCAGGACCGTCGGGCACTTCAAGACGCGCCCCATCCGAAGCCGCTGCCAGCGGAACCTGTCCGGATTCCCGTTTCTCCTGCACCATACGCTCTGTCGACTGACGCACGCCACCATCACCGATCGACACATGCCGGAGACGCTCGAACGGCTCACGGGCCATCCTGGAAGAAACGTGAATCCCGCTCGGAGCCAGCCTTTCTTGGAACCGGGCGCTCACCCCCGAATAGGATCCCAGACGTCCGACCAGGCAATGCGCTTCGCATTATGCTCAGGGCCCCGACGGTACACTCGATTTGCCGTTCTCTGCCCCACGGTCGTGAGCCTTGTGCCCTCCCCGGGAGCGTCGCTGCTCATTCATCCGTATCGACACGACATTGTCCCCGATCTTCCCGTACGTCGACAGGCCTCCACCCACAGTTCGAGAAGACGCTGTCCCGCTTGCTTCATCGCAACATGCGCCGCTTCCTCCCAGTCTCACACTTTGGTGCCCTCTTGGTCGACCACGGGCAAAGGGTCCGCAACAACACACCACTCTCGAGCGAGATCGGACAGCCCCTGAGTTGGCGCATCCAGGTGACCTGTGGTATCCTGTGTTCACCAGAAGAGATCCTTTCAGTCTCGGCGTGAACGCTGCTTTGTACACTAGGGGGACATGGCGAGATCTACTCCTCTGTTCGCCTCCCGGGACAAGTCGTTAGTGCAACGTCTCGAGCGAGCAGTAGCGAGTGGTCGAGCACTTGACAGCGCATGGGCCGGGTGGTATAATGAAACAGGAGTTGCTCCTTGAGGACCTGCATCGTAGTTGCCCCAGAGAT
>SKLM01000186.1 GCA_007123205.1 Thermoflexales bacterium | reverse complement strand
GACTTGGTGGAGCTGATGGGTAGGTCGTACGCATAGTCCTGGAAGACGCGCTTGATAGCCAGCGTCTCCACCGGATCGCTGATCGGAGTGGAGCTGCCGTGGGCGTTGATGTAGTCCACCTGGGAGGGGCTGAGATCGGCGTCGTCCAGGGCCCACTGCATGGCGCGACTGGCACCTCGCCCCTCGGTGTCCGGCTGAGCGACGTGAAAGGCATCGGAAGATGAGGAGTGTCCCAGCACCTCGGCGCGGATCCTCGCCCCCCGCTCTCGTGCATGCTCCAGCTCCTCTAGCACAAACACCCCCGCCCCCTCACTGAGGACGAAGCCATCCCGGTGGGCATCGAACGGGCGGCTGGCTCTTGCCGGCTCGCTGTTCCGCTCCGAGAGAGCCCGCATACTGCAGAAACCCACCAAGAGGGTGAAGTGGATCATAGCATCGGTCCCGCCACAGATCATCACGTCCGCCGCCCCTCGCCGGATGTACTCGGCACCTTCACCGATGGCCTGGGTGCCGGTGGCACAGGCGGCAACCACTGTGTTGATAGGGCCCGTGGCACCAGCCCAGCAGCTTACGTGATGGGACGGCATGTTGATCAACATGGAGATCGGCACGAAAGGGTTTACTCTTCTTAGCCCCTTCTCGCGGAAAGTGTCGACCCCTTCGATTGCGCGCTCATACCCTCCGACCCCACTTCCTATTAGCGTCCCGACGCGCTCCGGGTCCTGGAGCGGCAGCTCCAGGCCTGCGTCGACCAGCGCTCCCTGGGCCGTTGCCACAGCGACAGTTGAGCAGCGGGCCATTCGTCGCGCCTCCTTGCGGTCGATGTAGGTCGTCGGGTCGAAACCTGTCAACTCCCCCGCGATGTGCACGGGCAGATCCGAGGGATCGAACTGCGTGATGCGATCGATTCCACTCTTCCCCATCAGCAGTTGCTGCCACGTCTCTTCCAGAGTCAGCCCTAGCGGAGTCATGGCATCGACACCGGTCACGACCACCCGGTTCCTCTCGTCGGCAAGTTTCCTTCCAGCACGTGTCACAGAGTACTCTCCCTATCTAAGCGACTCAGGCATGAACGAGGCAACTAATCAACTTCGCTGCGGATTGCCTCCACCACCCCGCCCCTCACAGCTCGACGGGCCTGACCGACCGCGTTCTTGATGGCTTGCGCGTTAGACCGACCGTGCGCCACGATGACAACACCGTTCACACCCAGCAGCGGCCCGCCACCAACCTCAAAGGGGTCGACCCGTCGAGCGACGCGTCCGAAAGCGGGTCGGGCCAGTATCCCACCAACAGCTGTCAGGGGACCTGACTTGATCTCATCACGGATCAAGTTGCTGAGCATGCTGGCGGTTGCCTCGATGGTCTTGATGAAGATGTTGCCTGTGAAGCCATCATGCACCACAACATCGACCTGGCGGGCCATCGCTTCTTTCGGCTCCACATTGCCCACGAAGTCGAGATCCGAGGCCTCCAGCAACTCTGTTGTCTCCTTGACCAGCTGATTCCCCTTTCCCCGCTCTTCCCCATTGGACAGCAAGCCCACACGGGGTGCCGACCGGCAGAGAACAGCCTTGGCATAGATGGAACCCATTAGTGCGAACTGCACTAGGTAACTGGGCTTGCAGTCCGCGTTGGCTCCGATGTCCAGGGTGACGAAGTGGCCCGCCGGGAGCGGGGGGATGGCTGCCAGCGCGGGTCGCCTGACGCCTCGAATCCGTTTCAGCGTGTGTAAGGTAGCCACAGCCAGTACTGCCCCGGTGTTGCCCGCAGACACGAATGCGTCCGCCTCGTCGTCGCGCACCAAACCCATCCCAATGTGCATGGACGACTGCTGCTTCTCCCGCGCTGCCCAGGCTGGCTCGTCGTCCATCGCGATCGCCTCTCCTGCGTGAACGATCTGGAGGCCGAGGCCACTGGTGTCGAATCTCTCCATCTCGACTTCGATCCGGTCAGCTTGCCCCACCAGCGTGATCTGATCGTCCGGCCAGGTCTGTGCTGCGAGCACGGCCCCAGCGACGTCAGGGACAGGATAATCATCAGACCCCATCGCATCGACTACGATTCTCACTTGTCTGTTCTCCTATGAGTTCTGGACTGCCGACTTTCGCCGCTGCAGATCGCATTCAGCGTCGAAGCGATGCGACCAGAGCCCCCCGGACCAGCCTCTGGCCCGGAATTGGACCGTGATCGATGGCCCACTACCTGTCCTCTCTGAGAAACCCGGCGGATCTGAAGGGCCGCCATTCTATGCTGGTCTCGCGGTAACCTGGGCATCAGCAGCCGGTGGATGGCTCCGTGGAAGTGATCAACGTGCACTGTCTACCCCCACCCGTGGCGGGATAGGCATCGAGCAGGAAGTTGACAACCAGCTTCCACAGAGTATAATACCGGCTGATTGCCCCGGTGGCGGAATAGGCATACGCGGCAGGTTGAGGGCCTGTGCCCGCAAGGGCGTGGAGGTTCGACTCCTCTCCGGGGCATATCCATTCTCCCCCGTCATCTCTTCCTGAGTCTGTGCAGTCCCTGTCTCCGTCGGTTCATCAACCTCTGTCCTCCGCACCGGGCCGCCGGCGCGGCCTGAAGAGAAGCTGCAGGGGCGTCCCGGGAAAGCCGTGAGCCTCGCGGAGCTGGTTCTCCAGGTACCGCTCGTAGCTGAAGTGGACCAGGCCAGGATCGTTCACGTGGAACACGAAGGTTGGTGGATCGACCTCAGGTTGGCTAGCGTAGTATATCTTCAGCCGGCGTCCCCGCTTGCTCGGTGGAGCGTGCTTGGCCAGCGCGTCCTGGACGATGCGATTGAGTTTGCCGGTTGGAATGCGGTCGAGTCGGGCTCGCCATACGTCTAGAGCGGTGGGCAACACCTCGTGCACCCCCTCACCGGTCAGCGCGGAGATGAACAACACTGGCACGTAGTCGAGGAACCGCAGGGCATTGCGGACCCAGCGAGTATACTCGGCTCTAGTCTCCGGGCCCTTCTCCACTAAGTCCCACTTGTTGATGAGGACCACGACGCTGGCCCACTCATCGATGATCGCCCCGGCGACGTGGGTGTCCTGAGCTCTAACGCCTTCGTACCCGTCAATGACCAACAGACCGACGTCCGCGCGACGGAGGGCCCGCAATGCGCGCAGGACGCTGTAATATTCGACGCCGCGCGCGACTTTTCCCGGGCGGCGGATCCCAGCCGTGTCCACCAGAGTGATGGGCGTACTGTCCCATTCCAGAAAGGTGTCGACCGCGTCGCGGGTTGTGCCTGGCACGGGGCTGACGATGACGCGTTCCTCACCGAGCAGTCTGTTGAGAAGCGAGGACTTGCCGACGTTCGGCCGCCCCACGATTGTGAGCTCCACGCGCTCCTCAGGCGCGTCCGCTTCCCCAGGTGCGTCCTCTTCGGTGTCGATCTCTTTTCGCAGAGCCGCGACGACCTCATCCAGGAGATCACCGACCCCCAGGCCGTGAAGGGCAGAGACAGGATGGACGTCGCCCAGTCCCAGCGCGTAGAACTCGACTGCCTGGTCTCGAAGCTTGTTGCCGTCGGCCTTGTTGGCTGCCAGGAGCACGGGACAGCTGGCCCGGCGGAGCACGTCCGCCACCTCCTCGTCCGCAGCCGTAAGGCCGCTCCTGGCGTCGGTCATGAAGACGACCGCATCGGCCTGCTCAGCAGCCAACTCTGCCTGCGCTCGCATCATCGAGATGTAGGGCGCGGAATCCTGGGCGAGCACCCGCTGGGGACCGGGTCGCCGCCCGTCGGCGACCGTCTCTGGTACCACCTCTATGCCCCCAGTGTCGATAACGGTGAAAGGCAGCCCGTTCCACTCCGCATCTGCGTACAGGCGGTCGCGCGTCGTGCCCGGGGCGTCGTGTACCACGGCTATCCGCCTGCCGGCGATGCGGTTGAAGAGGGTCGACTTGCCGACATTGGGCCGGCCCACAAGGGCCACCATAGGCCGGACTGAGCTGTTGGGAGCAGCGGTGCTCCTCTCGGCGGTCGTTTTCATCGGTTGCCTGTCTTGATCGCCGCTCTCTTCGGCGGCGTGGATATCACGGTGTCCGGGATCGGTGTTGGATAGACGACCTCGGCGATCCTCACCTGGACCGTTGCGGGTATGATTCCCTGGGGGGTGATGTCGGGCGGGGCGATAACCTCTGGCTCCAGCCGGTGGGTCCCGATGGGAAGCTCGAATACGCTCACTACCACGCGCACATCATCCGGCATCAACGTCTGCAGTGTGGGCAGGGGACCACTTAAGATCACCTCGACGGTCTCGGGCGAGACCGTAACGGTGTACCCCGGCTCCATCCCCTGGATCTCCGGCGTCGCCGTGATCGTCACGCTACTCTGGATCGCCTCGATGAACACGTGGACCTCGAGTTGAAAGCCGGGTATCACAGTGACTTGCGACGGAGGGGTCAGCCCCGGCCGAACCGTGATATCTCCGGTGGCTCCCTCGACTGCAATGGGTCTTGTCTCGACAAAACCCTGGTCGAGGCCTGCTAGTATGTCGGGATGACCGAAGACCGTCACCGTTGGGGGATCGACGGCGATATCCGTAATCCGATAACCGGACGCGACCTCACCCGTCAGCACTGCCTTGACCGCGAGCGATGCATGGTAGCCTGTTGGCTCGATGGCGACACGCACATCCACGGCCTCCGGCCTGAGGGCCACATGCGGGACGATGTTCCCTTCCTCGTCCCGCGGCTGCAGAGACAGCCTCTCCTCCCGGCTCTCCATAGCGTCCTGTATGGATAGGAACGCCCACGCGTCCGCGACCCGGGCGACGTAGCTGCTCGGCCCGCTCACCTTGACCTGTCGAGGTTCCACCATCTCAGTCCGAGAGACGTATCCTACGGCTGGTCTCCCTTCAATCTCGAACCGCACCGGCACGTCGCGATCCTCGGCATACTCCAGCTCAACGACCACTACCTCCGGATCCACTTCCGTAATGCGTGACGGTTCTCTCGCCAGCTCCAGGGCTATCGGCACCTCGTACATCCCCGGCTCGAGCCCGCTGAGGTCAACCGTAGCCTGGAAATCTTCGACGGCAAGCGTGGCCCACACAGACTGGGTCGTCAATACGCTGGCGCGCACTTGCTCGTCGAATTCGCCCACGATGTTGAGGTCCGGATCGAGCCCGGTGGGCCTGATAGGGATCGGTTGGGGGAATCGCCGCTCGACCGTTGGATCGGCCTCCTCGATAGCCACAACCCAGGAGAGGGCCGCAAGAATCAGGGCCATGATCATCAGGGGAAGGTTGTTGATCACCCAGCGTGCCGCTCGACTCACGACTCTCCTACGATCCGTCGCCAGAGCTGTCGAATCCGTTGGGACCAACCGCGCTCAAACACCGGCTGGTAGAACGCGTGGAGAACTTTCTCTAGCCTCTTCGCGTCGAGGTTCCGGATGATCCGCCCATTGTGGGCGATGGAGATAGCACCGCGCTCCTCGGAGACAACCACGGCGATAGCGTCACTCTCCTCGGTGACCCCGATGGCGGCGCGGTGCCGGAGACCAAGTTGCCGGTCGGCCAGAAAGGCGGTGGAGAGAGGAAGGACGCAACCGGCAGCAAGCACCCTCCCGTCCCGGATGATCACCGCCCCGTCGTGGAGCGTGGTGTGACGATCGAATATGGTGAGCAAGAGCTCCGACGAAATGTGGGCATTAAGGGTCACCCCACTCTCGACAAACTCCTGCAGCCCCGTTCGCCGTTCCAGGACGATGAGCGCGCCCAGATGTCTCTGGGCAAGAGCCTCTGCTGCCTCAGTGATAGCGGAGAGAGCGAACTCCACCTCCTCCCGCTGCCCCGCTGTCCACCCAAATAGAGCGCCGGGCCTTCCCAACTGCTCAAGGGCGCGACGAAGCTCTGGCTGGAAGATGACCGGCACGGCCACGAGCAGCGCCGGAAGCGCTCGCTGGAACAGCCATCCGAGAGCCCGCAGCTCGATGAACCCACTCAGGAGGACCACGACGACGACCAGGAAGATCACCCCCCGGAGCAGAGGGACAGCGCGCGTGCCGCGCACCAGATAGAGAAGCCAGAAGAAGATGAAGGCTACAAGCAGGGTGTCGACGACGTCGATTCCCCCGAGTCTCTGAAGGTACCAGAAGAAGTCAGCAATCATTGCACCCTACGCTCTACGCAGAACGCTCCGGGGACGACGGGACAGCCACCGAACTCGACATCATCAGCTCCGGCTCCCCACCACCTGACCCCCCTCTATCTGCCGCAGCACGCTCTTGAACGCATCGACACCCGGGGGGTTCAGGGCAACGATAGCTCTTATGGTGGCCTCTGCCTCGGTGTCCCGTCCAGCAGCCAATTGTAGATCTCCCAACTGCTCGAGATGGGCAAGAGCGGCGTCGGTCTGCCCGGCCCGCAGATAGGCTTCCGCCAGGCGTGCCCGGATCGAGATGCGGTCAGGCCACTTCTCAACGGAATCGCCCAGTACGGCAAGGAGGTCGTCAATCCTATCCCGTGTGTAGTACATCTGAAGCAGCTCATCCAGTTCCTGTATGGCCTGCTGGCGCCGGCCCAGCCGATAGTACAGGTCGACCAATGCTAGACGGGCTTTCTCGTCGTCAGGCTCCAGGCTCCTGATTCGCTCGTAGACCGAGACCGCACGCTCCCATTCGATACGCTGGAGATCGATGTCGCCGATTCTGTGCAGGATGCGTACGGTCCAGCTGACCCCGATCTCGTCCCTGGACGCCAGGCGGAGCGCGTCGTCGTAGATCTCTCGGGCCCTTTCCATCTGTGCGAGCCGAGAGTAACTGTCGGCGAGCAGCAGATAATGCCTCAATGCCCCATCGAGCTCCCCGTCTCGAACAAGCTGTTCGATGAGCCGGGCCCGCACATCGGTGTCCATCGGCGACAGCTGCAAAGCTCGCTCGTACATCCCCGCGGCATGCCGCTTCGCTCCACGAGCTGCGTAGGAGTCCGCTACGACGACGAAGGTGCTGACCGCTTGATCGATCCTCCCCATCTTTGCGGAGATCTCGCCCAGCTGTCGATGGAGGGCTAAGTGATCCGGTCCGAAGTCCAGGGCGAAGTGACACGTCTCCACCGCCGTGTAGGGCAGACCACGAGCCACGTAGTTCTGCGAGGTGGCGATGGACTCCAGTATGCGCTCCGCATACGGCACGGCGATGACCTCAGCGAGACTCACCACAGGCCTCTCCCGGCTCAGAGCGCCCAGCTGTCGCCGCGCCCTCTCCACTCGCTCTTCCCATCCCGATTGGCGGAAGAAGGCGGCCAGGGAGTCAGCATACGCCACCACCACGTCTTCGTCCTCGTCTAGGTACCGATCCGCGTGGTGGGCATATAGATCCGCAAGATCACCTGCATGCTCGGCGTCCACGGTGGGCAGATCGACGATCCTCAGTGCGCTCGTCAGGTGTTCCAGAGCATCGGACACCCGGTCCCAGCGCTGGCAGCACTCTGCCATCGCCAGATGACTGCCCAGTGCGTAGCTCGAGTCTGAGGCTGCGCAGGTGAATGCGTCCAGGGCTTCGTCCACAAGACCCACGTCTTCATAGAGCAATCCCAGGTTGAAGTGAACCGCGGGACCTGCTGCCCCCTTCGTAATCGCCTCTTCATAACTCCCGATCGCTGCCCCAATCCTCCCCCGAGTCTGGAGATCAACAGCTCGCGCGACAAGAAGATTGAGCACCTCCGATCTGCTTGTGTCTCCTGTGGTGCTCGTCGTGGACGGGTCGTCGAAGATGCTCCCCGCCAGCTCCCTCAGCGCCCTGTGGGCGGTGGAGTCGAGAGGACTTCCCCTGAATCTGGGGGTCACATCCGCCTGAAGGGGCCCAAACTCAGGCGGAGCGAATCCCGGGAGATCCGCCGGGGGACTCAGTTCTTGTCCCGGCTGCGAATCAGGCTCCCGGAGTTCTGGTTCCTCGGTAGCGCGATCCAACTCATCCAGGACCGCCAACACCTCGTCCTGGTGAGGGGATATCCCCAGAGCGTGTCGGCAGATCCTGACGGCCAAATCCGCCCGCCCCGACTCCGCGTAGATCGATGCCAGGACGAGGCACTGATCCACCGCTTGGTCAATCTTCCCGACACTTTGATAATGCCGCAGCAGTTCAGTGCGGGCTGCCACGGACCGGGGATGCAGCCGAACGGCGGCTTCCCAGCACCTTGCGGCCAGACGCGGGTCTTGCTCCCGATCCATGATTCGGTTGCCGCAGAACAGATACGCCTGCGCGGCCTCTTCGTCCCGTCCCAGCTTCTCGAGCGCAGCGCCGATGCGCTCAAGTAACGCCGGATCCTCGGGAGCAAGTTCGCTGGCCTTTCGGTACGCTCTCAGCGCCTTCTCCGGCCTGTCACTCTTCGAATAGGCTATGCCCAGACCCGTCAGGAGATCGATATCGTCCGGGTGTTGGTTCAACGCGCATCGATACCCGTGGATTGCCTCTTCCCACCCCTCTCTCCAGGCAGCGTTGACCGTAGACTTCATCGTCGTCCAGAGAATCCTGTCTCCTCGTTCCACGGTCTTCCCTCCTGGTCTCTGCCCGCCGTCCCACAATGGGGTCAGCGACGGGCGCCTCCAGTTACGCTTGTCCCTCCCCCATTAGCCGCACGAGGATGGCTTTCTGGGCGTGCATACGGTTTTCGGCCTGATCCCACAGGACCGAGTGCGGGCCATCACACACGGCGTCTGTGATCTCCTGACCCCGATGCGCCGGCAGACAATGCATCACGATCACGTCCGGCTGCGCGCCCTCAAGCAGCGCGTCGTTCACCTGATAGGGCCTGAATAGGCGAGCTCGTTCCTCAGCCTCTTCTTCCTCGCCCATCGAAGCCCATACATCGGTGTAGACCACGTCAGCATCGGCGACGGCCTCGGTCGGGTCGTGAGCGGCCGACAGGGTGCTGCCGTGCTCCGTCGCGAGAAGCTTGGCCTGCTCCCAGACGTCGGCCGGGAGTTCATAGCCTGGAGGACCGCCGATGGCGAAATCCATCCCTGTCAAGGCAGCACCGAAGAGGAGCGAGGTGGCGACGTTGTTCCCATCACCGAGAAAGGCCAATTTCAGATATTCAAGGTCACGCCCCTTCTTCTCGATGATCGTCAGTAGATCGGAAAGAGCCTGACAGGGGTGGTTATAGTCCGACAGCCCGTTGATGACGGGCACCGAGGAATACTCCGCCAGTGTAAGGATATCATCGTGGCCAAATACGCGGGCCATAATACCGTCCACGTAACGGGAGAAGACCCGGGACACGTCCGCCACACTCTCACGCTCACCCAGCTGGATCTCAAAAGGGGAGAAGTAGAGGGCCTGTCCGCCTAAGTGGAGCATGGCCATCTCAAACGATGCCCGGGTGCGAAGAGACGGCTTCTGGAAGATCATCCCCAGAGTCTTCCGTCCCAGCAGCGGACGATTAGGTCCTGTTTTCCACTCGTTCTTCAGATCCACGGCCAGGTCCAGAAGACCACTGAGATGCTCCGCTGTGAGATCGGCCAGACTAAGAAAGTGATGCATCGGTATTACCTCCCTTCCGTCGTGATGGTTACTAAGCATCTGGTTCCATCATTGCCGGGGTTGATGGTCCGTGCCCGTCGGGTGAACGGCACTTGCAGGCAGCACCCTCCGGATGCGGAATGACTGCGAGAGCAACGGCTCTTTGCTTGTGACGCGCCCGCCAGGCTGCGTGTCACCCTGCCCTGTCTGACGACGATCATCCCCGTCGGCTATTGTGCCGCAAGTATACCACAAGGCAAGCCCCGCTCAAAGTCCGAGCACACCGGTCCCTGGGACTGGAGGGCTCGTCGCTACGCCCGGCCGACGGGTTGTCGAGGTGAGGGGGAAAGCGATGGGGCCTCGGGACCTGATCTCAGTCGTTGGCTGGTGGATTCCTCTCAAACGTCTCACTCAGCCGCTTCAGTTCCTGCTGAATCCGGCGCTGGCGGGCCCAAAGGGACATCACGAACGCGAATGTGAGGCCCCAGAAAACCGCGTACGCTGCAAACAGAGTGCTAGACATACCTAACTCCTTGACCTTGCGCTACCCTCTTGAGCGGCGCTCCAGCTTGAGTCGCATCCGAATCAGTTCGTCACTGGTCCATTCCAGCTTCATCCGGAGGCTCAGCAACGCGGCGTACAGCAACGTGAAGGCCCCGATAGACACGAGCAACGTATGGATCATCCGCGGTGCGATGGCCATCTGATCGCCTCCTGTCAGGATATCGGGGTGAATCGTGCGCCACCAGCGAATCGCGAACCAGGACAGGGGCACCGTCACGAAGGCGACAATCCCATACACTGAGGAGAAACGGGCTCTCTGCTCCCTACCCTCAACGGAACCCCGCAGCATCAGGTAGGCTACGTAGATGAGCAACTGGACCGCGGAGATCGTCAGGCGTGGTTCCCAGGTCCAGTAGGTGCCCCAAGCCGGCTTCGCCCAGAGAGATCCGGTCACGACTGTCATAGTGATGAACGTCACGCCGACCTCGACCGAAGAGAGGGCCAGAACGTCCCAACGGCGCTGACCGCTGAGCAGATACCCGACTCCGGCCAGGAAGGTGACGAAGAAGCCAAAGAAGCCAACCCAAGCCGATGCGACATGGAAGTAGAAGATGCGCTGCACGTCTCCCATAACCGCTTCGCGAGGGGCGTACAGAAAGACCATCCCCAGGGCGACGAGCATCACCAGCCCGCTTCCGACCGTGAGCAGGTGTTGCGCCAGGTAGTTGTCAGAACCTCTCATCTCAGAGTCTTGGTCTCCTCTATCCCTCCAACACATATCCGAAGGTCACCAGCGAGACGGCCGTGATCACGAGATCGTAGACGACCAGGACCCGCACCCACGCCGCCACGTCGACCAGCGAGCCCCCGCTAACGAGCCCACCCGTCGCCTGGACTGCACCGATGAGAACCGGGAGCGCCAGCGGAAACAGCAGCACCGGAAGCATGACCTCGCGAGCGCGGGTGTTGACAGCGATGGCTGCCATCAAGGTGCCCACTGAGGCGTAACCGAGGGTGCCGAGACCGAGCACCAGCAGTACACTGAGGCGGAACAGGGCGACACCGAACAGGGCCGAAAAAAGTGGGACGAGGGCCGCTTCCACCAGGACCATAAACAAGAAGTTCCCTGCCACCTTGCCGAAGAAGATAGCCGAGCGGCTCATCGGAGCTAGGAGAAGGCCGTCGATGCAGCTGTTCCGTTGCTCTCGCGCGAGCGAGCGGTTCAGCCCCAGGGTTCCCGCGAACACGATGGTCGCCCAGAGCACCCCCGGCGCCACTGTCTCTGCGATAGCAGCGTGAAGATCGAGGGCGAAGCTGAAGATAAGCAGCTGCAAGAGGGAGAAGACCAGCATAGCGCTGATGATCTCCCTCGTATGCATCTCCGCAGCGATGTCTTTGTTGATGACGGCGAGCAGTTTGCGCAGAAAGCTCAATCTGTGTCCCTTCGTCGCCGGACTTCAGCTTGTGACGCCCCGGTAGAACTCGGTGAATGCCCTCAACGTGATCGTCTCCCGAGGTCGATCATAGATCAGCCGCCCTTGATCCAGAACTAGCACCCGCCGACCCAGGGCCAGGCCGCGGTTGATGCGGTGTGTCGCGAGAAGGATGAGACATCCTCTCCCGGCCACGTCGACCAGTAGATCCGTCAGAGCATCGACCGCTTGAGGATCGAGTCCGGTGTAGGGTTCGTCAAGCAGCAAGATCCTGGGCCCGTGAAGCACCGCCCTTGCCACTGCCAGACGCTGCTTCAACCCGCGCGACAAGGTCGAGACTTTGTCCCGGCGACGTTCAGACAGGCCCACCCGCTGTAGCAGGTCATCCACCCTACTCGACGCTCCGGGTACATCGTACAGGCGTGCATAGAAGCGTAGATTCTGCTCGGCTGTCAGCTCATCGTACAACATGGTGCCGTGAGAGAGAAACCCGATGCAGCGTCGTATCCGCTCGCCCTCACGAGCGGGATCCATGCCTGCGATGCGTACCCTGCCAGAACTGGGACGGCTAAGGGTGGCCAAAATGCGAAGCAGAGTCGTCTTCCCGGCCCCGTTGGGACCCATTAGTGTCACGAAGTCGCCGTCCTCGATCGACAGATCGATCTCGGACAGGGCCACTCGCGGTCCGAAGGACTTGGTCAGTTGGAAGGCCTCAATCACCGGCGATGATCTGACCACTGTCCCTGCAGCTTCTGTTTCAGCGCCCGCCGCCTGTCACGGTACAAATCCTCGGGGATGTCGCCCTGCTCGAAAGCCTGATCCAGGGCGGCGATGGCGGTCACCCCAGCCCGCATGTGGGGTGGCATCGGGCCCGGTGCCGGTTCGTGCCAGAGCCAGTAGGCCGCTATCCCGCCCGCTGCCAGAATGGCCAGGCCGAGGGCCAGCCGGCTGATCCGATCCACGCGTTGCGTGGCTGGCGGAGTGGCGTCCCATCGACTGACCCTGAACTTGAGGGGCTCGTGAGCGCTCAGAGGGCCAGCGGTGTAAGACTCGGCCGGCCCCCTATCTGTGTCCAGTATCCCCATAGGCAACAGACCAGGGCCTTCCAGGCCCAGCTCGTCCCCGGACACCACCAATACGATGCGCTCCACCGGGATATCGAAGGCCTGCTCCACCTGGAGCCCGTCGTGATAGGCCAGCTCGTACACGAAGGCAGCCTCAACGGACATCCGCCCCGGCGGGATCGGTCTGGTATCCATCAGACCGCTCTCCACGGGAAGAACGCCCTCAGTGTCGATCGCCGCGGGAGCCGCATCCTCCGGCACCCTGATCGACCAGGTTGTGGTCGTGGCAGCCTCCCGGGAGCGCGAACCAACGTACGTCCGCACGCCGTCGTTCCCGATGACACAGTACTGGACAATTTGGAGCCGGTCATCGACCCGGTTCAGGAACAGATGGAGCTGCGCGACTGCGATGCCATCGGCGCTCTCCGTAGTCTCATAGATCACGACGGGAAGCGATAGGTCCGCATCCCCCTCGACCTCGATAGCGTCAGAGGCGTACGTGACACCATCGTAGACTACCTCTGCGACGAGGGTCTGACCGCTTTGAAGCTCCCCATCATCGTCGGCATGCAGCTGGGCCGAGAAGCTGAAGGATTGGTCCGCACCGACCGTCGCGGCATAGGAGTGGCGCCGTTCCGTTCCAGAGAAGACGTGGAGCATCACGGGGAGCCCTTCTGGCCCTCTGCCACCGGGTGTGGCGTTGGTCACGGTGCCACCCACCTCTCGGGAGCGATGCAGTGATGTCGGCGAGGCGGCACGGAGATTCGATGTTGCGGAGTCCGGTAGCCCCACGACGAGAATCAGCAAGGCCAGGGCGAGGGACAGGAGCCTGCGACGAGCGGCGAACCCCATTCCGCCCACCTGGCTCACCGATTACCTCCGCCGAGTCGGTATCCGCATCCAGAGCAGTATCGATCCTCGGAGGAGACCCGCCGTCCGCACTGAGAGCAGTAGTTGATCACGCCTCCCGCCGGCCTCGCATCCTCGTGCTGGACCTGATGCGCTGTTTCGCTGTCCCCATTGTACCGGCTAGACTCTAAGGCTCCTGCATCAGCGCTCAGCTCCGCGATCCACGCTTCTATCGCTCGGTCCAGGGCACCCTCCTCGCTGACCTCGCGAAACGGCCGCAGGACGTAGGCGATCACGACGATCGCCACCCCCACTCCAGCCAAGACGGCTTCGATGCTCATCGGTATGGAGTCACTCCGCGAGCAGCACGTCCAGCTCTGCCCTCAGCCGATCAGCCGTGACGCGCCCAATGTGGACGTAAGCCACCCGGCCCTCGGGCCCGATGACGAACGTCTCTGGTACCGCCGTAACCCCGTATCGCGCGGGTGCGGCCGGATCCCATCCGTTTGGATAGCTGACTTCGAGTTCCGACACCATCTCCCGAACCTCGGCTTCGAGCTCCCGGAAGCTGACGCCCACGAAGACCACCCCTGCCCTCTGATACTCCTCCCACACCAGCTGAAGATCAGGGATCTCCTCCTCGCAGGGCTGGCACGTGGGCGACCAGAAGTTGACCACCACCACCTGCCCGCGTAGGTCGGAGAGAGACAGCGCCGAACCGTCAAGAAGATCCAGCGTCAAGTCCGGTGCGGGATCACCCGCTCGCGGCCTTCTCCCTGCTCTCGCCGCGAGGCCTGAGATCCCCGTCTCTCCATCCGCCGGCGGAGCTAATCGTGCCTGCGCGGGCCGCCACATAGCCCACGCGGCAGCCGCGAGGACGAGACAACCGGATACCAAGCCCGCCGTGTGCCAGAGTCGGCGCCGTCGGGCTGCTGCGTCGCGCGAGTCCATCACCTGGGGCGCCGGCAGGAGGGCCAGCGTGCCACCGGCCATGAGGGCCAAACCTCCGAGCCACAGGAATGAGATGAGGGGTTTCACCATCACCCTGAGCGTCACCTGCTGCCCTCCGTCCGACCAGCCGCCCAACACGAGGTACAGATCCTCTCCGATGCCGCTTCGGATCGCCGGAGTCCCCAGCGTCTGACCTGCGGTCGGGTACTCGTCAACCCCGGGCGTCAAGTACCCCAGATGTCTCCCCCCCTGGCCGACGGAGATGATCGCCCGAGTTGTCAGGCGGTCGCCAGATGGTGCACGCACCAATTCCTCGTATCCCAAAGCGTATCCGCCAAGCTCGATTGACTCGCCGGCTGACAACACAGCGTCGCCCTCGAAGGGGTAGAAGCGAGTGCCGATCACACCGACGGCCATCAATACGATGCCAACGTGAACCAGGTAACCACCGTATCGCCGCGGATGATGGGAGAGGAGCCGGGTCAGCGAGTCCAGTACGTTGGCCCCGCGACGACGACGCCCCACCAAGGCCCGGCCGATCTCGGCCAGAGCAGTTCCTCCGGCCAACCCGGCGACGGCGAAACCTACCAGTGAGAAAGGTTCGGTGAAGCCGACCAGTGCAGCCCCCACGGTCACGATCACCCCGCTGACCAGCGGCGTCAGCGCCCCTCGGCGGAGCCTCCGCACCGCGCTCGCCGCACTGCCGAGCAGGGGACAGAGCCCCATCAGCAGCACAATGGCGGCGAACTGCGGACCGGTCACCCGGTCGAACCACGCGGGACCAGCCTCGAGCCGTTGACCGACGAAGGCCTCGGTGAGCGTCGGCAGCAGCGTACCCACGAACACCGACCCCGTGACGGTCATGAGGAGGATCATACTCAGCGTGTAGGTGCCGTCCCGCGAGAGGAGACCGTCCGACGCCCTCGGCCCACTGAGAACCGATCGGCGACTGTAGAACACGGCTATGGATCCAATCAGCGTCAGCCCCATGGCGCCCAGGAAGTAGAATCCCAACCTGGAGCGGGCGAAGGCATGGACGGACTGAATCAGGCCGCTCCTGGTCGTAAACGTACCGAAGAGGACCAGGACAAAAGAGAGCATCGCCAGGGTGACGTTCCACCAGCGGTAGCCGCGCCCCTCAGCTTGCATCGCCAGGCCGTGGAGCATCGCGGTGGCAGTGATCCAGGGCATCAGGCCCCCATTCTCTACAGGGTCCCAGCCCCAGTATCCGCCCCACCCCAGCACGTCATACGCCCAGCGCATCCCCAGGAAAAGGCCCAATCCCAGGAAGAGCCATGCGAGCAGTGACCACCGCCTGGCCGCGTCCGGCCACAGGTCGATACGCCGCGTAATCAGAGCCGCTAATGCCAGGGCGAATGGAACGGGCAGACCGGCGTACCCGACGAACATAGGCGGTGGGTGGAAGACCATGCCGGGGTGTCGCAGCAGCGGGTTCAGACCCCGTCCGTCCACCGGTACGATCCGGGACGCAGCAAAGGGGTTGGATAGGAAGAGGGTGAGGCCCACGAAGAAGGCCGCGATGATACTGAGAAACACGGTGGCCCAGGGTATCAGGGCATGCTTGTCGTCCGATGGTTGGCGGGCCACCAGGGCCGCGAACAGGGTCTGCAAGAATGCCCACAGGAGAAGGGAGCCTTCCTGCCCACCCCATATGGCCGAGACCTTCAGGTAGAGGGGCAGGTCGCGGTTGGAGTGGTCTGCCACGTACCGGATGGCGAACTGGTCGTCAAGAAAGGCGATCAGCAGAGCCGTCAGCGCCAATCCCAGCAGCGTGGCCGACGAGACGATACCATTTCGACCGCTCGTCCACCACCGGTCATCCCCTCCCCTTATCGACCGGACGACCGCACCAACAGCGTAGAGAGCTGCTGCCAGGGCTAGGCCAGTCAGAATCGATCCAAGCTCTGCCAGCATCAGTACTCCTCGGCCTGCGCCGGAATCTCCGCTTCATACCGTGTGGGACACTTGAGGAGAACCTCGCTGGCATAGAACGACCCGTCTTGCCCCAGTTGCCCACGGATGATGGCCTGCGACTCGTGCTGCAGCAGATCCGGCTTGACATCATCGTAGACGATCTCCAGGCGGGCTGTATCAGGATTGGTGACGGCATCGCGGAGCACTTGGGCCAGGCCGCCCGCCCGCTCGACGTCTCTCGGATCTCCCGGCACCTGCACGATCGTGAAGATCACCCGGGGCCGCGACGCATCGTAGTCGATGGTCGCCCCTAACACCGCGCCGGATACGGTGACGTGCCGACCTTCTAAGTCCCCGCGCTGCGCCTGTAGTTCTTCCACGGTGAGGAAGTAGCGCGCTGTCGTCCCGGTGCTGGTCACGATCAGGAACACCACAGCCGCCACGATCAGCAATCCAGCTACGAAGATCTCGGTGCGACCTGCCATACGCCTCCACGAGTTGAACCCGGGACAAGGGCCTTCAGAACGGCCTGATTCCGGCTAGACTCTACCACGGGCGGCCTGGTCTGTCAACGCGTGTCTCCTGACACGACACTACTCGTGCTGTAGATAGTCGATGAGGCGACTGCTGATCAGTGGGACGATAGTCGGAAGCATCTTGGGCATCAGGTTCTCCATGGCCATGGGCATCAAATCGGGCATCTGCGCCCGCATGTGGTCAGGCATCGGGACGCGTCGCTCGACCTGCTCCAGCATATCGGGCATCACCTTTGGCATCATAGACGGCATGAGCAGGGGAAAGAGCGTGGGAAACAGCGGCTTCATCGCCAGCAGCAGCGCCCGCCCGCCAGGCAGTTTGCCCACGGTCCGCATCATCCCGCCCATGCCGAGCGGCATAGAGTCCACCAGCTGTGGAAAGAGATCAACCATAAGCTCTGCCATTGGTTCCGGCTTCAGCAGGTTGATCATCGCCTCGAACGTGGCCCACATCTCCAGCGCGTACTCGGTTGAATCCGTATGGCGCACGCCTGCAGCGTCGCACACCATCGCACCCAGATCGATGATGGGGAGGTCGCGCCCTGTCTTCTGCGCGGTCACCCGCAGCTGGACTTCGCAGCAGGGGCAGGACGTGACCACAGCCTCGGCCTCCACTTGGTCGACCTCACGGAGGCGCAGATCGCCAATGCGCTTGGCCGCCGCTGGGTCAGCCACCAGGCTCATCACCGAGCCACAGCAATGGCCCTGATCACGATTGTGCTCCATCTCCACCAGCTCGAGGCCGGGTATGGCTCTCAGCAGCTCGCGCGGCGGCTCGTAGATCCCCCCGGCCCGGCCCATGTGGCACGAGTCGTGCCAGGTCACGCGCTTATCGATGGGGTTCTCGAAGACCAGATCACCGGATCGCACCTGAGCCGCCAGCAGCTCCGAATAGTGCTTGGCCTCGAAAGCATACTCCAGACCCAGCTGTTCGGCCCAGCGAGGGTAGTACTCTTTCCACACCAGCCAGCAGGCGGGACAAGATGTCACAACAGTCTTGACGCCCCGCTTCTCCATGGCCGTGATGTTGTGGCGCATAATCTCTTCCCACGTATCCCACAGGCCGGCCATCAGCATCGGAATGCCACAGCAAGCCTCGTCCTCCCCCAGGTACGTGAACCCTACACCAGACTTCTGGAGCAGGCAGGCAGTCGCCTGAGCGATGTCCTGCTCTACGTACGAGGCTGTGCAGCCCGGATAATAGGCGATCTCAGCCGCCTCGGGCAGCTGGTCGAGCATCCCCTTGGCCCAATCCGCTCGATCGCTCCGGTAGGAGCCCCAGATGTTGCGCTCCTTCTTCAGGCTGGCCCGCATGATCTCGAAAGGAGGAAAGGTGAGCTTGTCCCGGTTGTGGATCAGCTCGCCGCGCATCTGCATCCAGCTCGGCTCAATGGGCAGCTCCAGCGGACACTCGATGTTGCAGAGCTCACACGTGGTGCACGCGATGAACTTGTCCACCCAGTCTTGATCGAGCTCCGCCCGACCGGCCATATACTCCTTCAGGAAGAACCACTTGGCGCGGGGCGATTCCGACTCCCAGCCCCGTCCATAGAACTGATCACACGCATCGACGCAGTTGCCGCACTGAGCGCAGGTGTACGCATACCAGGCGACCGTGTCGGGTATTCCGCGCCGGCCGGCTCCCCTGGTGCGCTCGCCCAGGGGCGCCCGGGCCAGGTTGCCCACGGCTCGCACCAGTGGCTCGAGAGCGCCGGCCACACCCATAAACGTCCCTATCGCCCCACCGTTCCCGAGCACCTTACCCGGGTTCATCACCTGGTGCGGATCAACCTGCTTCTTGTAGTTCCCCAGACGGGACACTCGGTCACGGCCGAGGACGCTCTTGGCCTCCCGGGCGAAGTACAGGCCACTTCCGTAAGGGCGTCCTCCGTGCCGCTTGGCCTTCTCGACAGCCGATAGAGAGAGCCCGAAGGCCAGGTTGTAGCTGAAGCCACGCTCGTCGTGGGGGATGAAGCCGAGCAGGATCGCTTGGGGTTCGCCGTCCCCCGCGGCTACCATACCCTCGATCACCAGCGGGAGTCGGATGCCGCTCTCGATGTCTCCGAGGGCGTCCCCGAGTCGCGAGAGCGGCACCACCACCTCTGTGGGGATCAGCGATGGGCCCAGGCGTTTGACGCGCATGATGGCAAAGCGTTCGTCCCATTCGTGGGCCACGACGCCGGGATCCAGCACCTGGCCGCCGCTGGCACGGACCACTTCGTCGAGCGCTCGGCGAATCTCCGAGTCCCGGGACTCTGGGAAGACGAAGACGGCCAGGTACTGTTCCGGCAGCTGCACCCGGGGCTCAGGCGCCGACCCGCCGTGCCCGGGTCCCGCAGGGAGCTGGTTCTTCAGTCTCGCCATATCCGGGTTGATGAGGCTGATGGACCAGAGAGGGAGCCCCCGCTCCACCACGGCCTGAAGGGCCGTGGTCAGCTGGCGGAGCTGAGGGAACCGGTACCCAACCACCGCTTCCGCCTCGAGGCGGCGCACCCGAAGCTCGACCCGGGTGATGATCCCCGTGATACCCTCTGCGTCGGCCACCAACTCGAGGTCGCCGCCCTCGAATACGTGCGTCTCGCCACCGGGAAGCACCACCCTGGCGGAGACGACGCTCCGGGCAAACTCACCGTACTCGAAGCTCCCGTAGCCAAAGCCGCCCTGAGCGAGCCATCCGCCGACCGTCGCGGCCGGAGCGCTCGACGGATAGAGGCGCAGTGCCAGGCCGTGCTCTGCCAGCGTGCGCTCCAGGTCCTCCCATACCACACCCGGTTCGACCGTGACGACCTCCGTGGTCGGATCGACCGCCAGGATCCGTTTCATCTGGCTTAGATCCACCGTCACGCCCCCCTTGACCGGCAGCACGCCGCCATAGCCGGAGGTGGCCTTACCGCGGGGCACCAGGCACACTCGCTCCTTCGTGGTCCACTTCACCAGGGCGACGATCTCCTGCTCCGTCCGTGGCCGGACGACGGCATCGGCCACCGCCCTCCCGATCAAAGGCCTGATGAGGGGGGGCATCACCCCCACATCGTGACTGTAGATCTTCCTCTCCATCCAGTCCGTGCTAAAGCGTCCATCGAAGTGCTCGCGCAGCCATTCCCTCTGAGCTGTTGTCAAACTCATGGTCGTTCCCTCATTGCCCCTCGCTGGACGCCTGGCCTGGCCGTGGGCGGGCGCCGGGCACCAGCTCTGCTTGTTCCGCCAGAATGTCGGCCAGCATGGACCGCAGCGTATCCAATGCCTCGACAATCCGGTGATCCGCCAGCGCGTAGTAGACAGTCGTCCCCTCGGGTTCAGCCACGACCAGCCCTCGTTCCCGCAGCACCCGCAGGTGATACGAGACCGTGGGCTGAGGCACAGCCAGCGCTTCCGCCAGATCTGTGACCCGTTTCGGTGCTTCCTCGAGCATATATAGCAGCGTAATGCGCTTGGGATCCGCCAGAGCCTGGCAGATTTGTGCGTGGAGTTGGCGGATCTCACGTTCGAGGGAGGGTTCCATGGGCGACTGTCCCTTCATCAATATATTTGAATGTTTGATTCGATGATTATAGCCGATGCCCACCGAATGGCAAGCTGGAGATCAGCGCCTGGTGCAGAAGGCCACCCCGAGTTCCCCGGATTGAAGCTGCTGACTGCCTCTGGCAGTCAGCCAACGGACACCCTCTGCCGCCAATGGTCGTCAAGGGCCACGCTATCGGGCATGCGGTCTCCATCGTGCCGAAAGGGGGATTCGCCAGAAACTGCCTTGAGGGGTTGCCTGAGGGGTGTCAGGAGCAGGTGCATCTCCCTGGAGCCCTGGTCGACCCCGAACCCGTCAAGAACCGATGCGTATTCTTCGGCCGGCCTACCAGTCGCTGATGCAGGCACCTGTGCTTGCGTCAGACGAGGGTGATGACTGACAGACCAAGCCGGCCCAGGAATCCGGTGGGGGTGCGGGGTGCTTGGTGGGCGGCCTCTTTATTTCACCTGCCCACAACTACAGTGGGAAGGAAGTGACTGGCGACGTGGGATCGCAACCCAATTGGGTCCCTGAACGCGATCGGTTCGTCGCTTGTCTCATCAACCACGAATGAGATGGTCCGCGGGAGCCATCCTGGGGGCAGCGACGGCCAGTCGCTGGGGCTGATGAT
>SKLM01000438.1 GCA_007123205.1 Thermoflexales bacterium | reverse complement strand
CTGGTGGGGCGCGATGGCCGTGCTGGTGGCGGGCGGGGCGCTGTTCCTGCCTCTCGGCATCCGGGCTCGAGCCATCGACCGGATGGCGCCGGATACAGGCATCACGCTGGACGGCATGGCGTTCATGCGCCACGCGAGCATTTTCGACGGTCCCAGGGACGATGCGCGTCGGATTCCATTGTCTGGGGACTACTACGCGATCCGCTGGCTGCAGGAGCACGTCGAGGGGTCGCCGGTGGTGATTGAGGGACTGGGTTGGCGGGAGTACTTGTGGGCGAACAGGGTATCCATTTACACGGGGTTGCCGGCGGTGGTCGGTTGGCGTCACCACCAGGTTCAGCAGCGAGCGGGTGTGGGCGGGGAGATGGTGCACTGGCGCCGGGACGATGTGGACGCGTTCTACAACACAGACGACGTAGAGAAGGCACGGGAGATCCTTGATCGGCACGGGGTCTCATATGTCTACGTGGGCGAATACGAGCGAGCGTACTACGACGAGCAGGGACTGGAGAAGTTCGACTGGATGGTCGAGCTCGGGATACTCGAGTTGGTGTACGATTCGCGGGGCGTGATGATCTATCGGAGGTTGTCCTAAGCATGGCTGAGGTCAACTGCGTCGAGAAGGTTTCCAGGGGGCCGCTGGGCCAGAGCAACGAGAGAGTGCTCTGGACGCTGTTGGTGGTGGTCGCGCTGGCCATGCGGCTGGTGAGCCTGGGTGGGGCACCGCTCAGCGGAGCAGAGGCACGGGAGGCGACCCTGGCCTGGGAGGCGGCCGGAGGAGAAGCACTGGCGGCCGGCGACTACAGCCCGCTGCTCCTGGCGGCGAACACTCTGCTGTTCACGCTGTTCGGCGCGGGCGATGCGGTGGCCAGGTTGTGGCCAGCGCTGTTCGGGTCGGCCCTGGTGCTGACACCGGCGCTGTTGAGGCGACATCTGGGCCGGGGAGGGGCGCTGGGAGCGGGCGTGTATCTGGCCCTGTCGCCGACGGCGTTGGTTGCCTCGCGCCAGCTCGACGGCACGGTAGTGGCGGCGGCAGGCGCGATGGCGCTGGTCGGTGGTCTGAGCATGTTCTCGGAAGGCCAACAGCGACATTGGCTATGGCTGGCGGCCGGGGGCCTGGCGATGGCCCTGGTGAGCGGGGCAGCGGGATACGGGCTGCTCATACCTCTGGGCCTGGCGTGGCTGGTGAGCTCCGAGCCGTGGGCAGATGGTGGACACGCCTGGCTTCAGGGTGTCCGCACGGCGCTGAAGACCTACGGTCGCCAGTTCTTGCTGGCGTTCGTGGTCGCTGTGTTTGCACTCGCTACGGGGCTGGGATGGAATCTCTCGGGGATCGGTGCGGTGGGTGGTCTGCTCATCGCCTGGATCGACCGGTTTCGATCACCTGGCGCTCCAACGGCTTCGCCTCTGACCTTGCTCGTGGTCTACGAGTTGCTGGGATTCCTGTTAGGGGTGGGAGGGATGGTGTGGTGCTGGTATCGGAGAAACCGCTGGGGTGTGCTTATGAGCCTCTGGGCGGCGCTGGCGTTTCTCCTGCTGGTACTTCAGCCGGGCCGGGCGCCGACGGATCTGATGGGTGTGGTGCTGGGCCTGGCTATGCTGGCGGGGCTGGCTCTCGACGCCCTGGTGCGCGACGAATGGTCGTCCCGAGCCGCTATTCGCGCCGTCTATGCGACGTTGGTGCTGGTGTTGTGGGGTCAAGCGTACCTGGTCCTTGCTGGTTACGCTCATCGCGGTGATCCAGCAGATCTGGTCCTGGTCCTGATCATCGGGGCCTTGCAGGCCCTGGTGGGCCTGAGTTTTGGATTCGTACTGGGTCCCAGGGCTACGCTCCGTACAGGTGTGGTGGCTACGAGTCTGGTGCTGTTGGGACTGCTGGTGTCCGCCACCCGGGGCGTGGCCTATACGCGCCGCACCGATCCGCGGGAACCGCTGGCGGGGGAAGCGACCGCGGCCAACGTGCGCGATCTGGTCGATACGCTGCGCGACCTCTCGTGGCAGACGACCGGCATGCCGATGACCCTCGATTTCGTGTACGAGGCAGCGCCGGATTCCGTGCTGGCCTGGACTATGCGCGATTTCACAGGAGCGCGCCGCGTCGACCGGCTTAGTGATCTCAGCGATGATCAGTGGGGCCCACTGCTGGTGACGGTGGATCGGGACGTGGGCCGGGCGGTGGGTCCGGGACCGGACTACGTGGGACTCGACTTCCCCCTGCGACGGCGCTGGACGCCCGCTGCGCTGACCTGTCGGCTATGGGAATCGGATTGCGCCACTGCCGTCGGCTGGTATCTGTTCCGAGATAGCCCCCCATTCCCGGCACCAGCGGAGCGAGCCATCCTGTGGCGCCGCGTGGAAGCGGGCGGGGGCGATGGCTGAAGCAGGCAGTCGCTGTCAGGCGCATACTCCTGCGCCCAGGGAGATCTGCCGGGTCGGCGGCACGCTGGCGTCGTGGAGGCCGGGGTCCCCTGGCGGTAGGTGTTGGGGGATAAGGCACAGCTAAGCCGGGAATCATGCGTTCAGGAGAGCTTGATGTTCGGGGAGGGAGAGAAAAGGTGAGCTCAGTCTTTGACCGTTGGCTGGATCGACCGGTGGGTTACTGGATGGCGCTGAACTGGGAGAAGGTGCTTTACCTGAGCCTGATCGCTCTGGCGCTGATGACCCGCCTGTGGGGTTTGGGCATGCGGGTCCAAAGCCATGATGAGAGCTTGCACACGAAGTTCTCGTGGAACCTCTATGTCGGACAGGGCTTTCAGCACACACCGCTGATGCACGGGCCGTTCCTGTTCCATGCGACAGCGCTCTCGTATTTCCTGTTTGGCGACAATGACTTCACGGCCCGTCTGGTGGTAGCCCTGATCGGCGTGGCTATCGTGGCCTTCCCTTACCTGTTACGGCACTGGCTGGGGAGGGTGGGAGCGTTGGTTGCGTCGTTCCTGCTGCTGATCTCGCCGCTGATCTCGTATTACTCGCGCTACATCCGGCACGACATTCCGGTGATGCTGTGGGCGTTGATCGTGTTCCTGGCCATTTTCGGATACTTGCGGGACGGCCGACAACGGTGGATCACCATAATGGCGGCGGGGGTGGCCTTGATGTTCGCTACGAAGGAAGTCGCATTCATCTACCTCGCTTCCTTCGGACTTTTCCTGATTGGGGCCTTTGGGGCGGAAGCTCTGGGCAGGGATTGGGGCCGCCGGGAGCGGCTCAAGCCGGTGCTGGGCGGTGTTCTGATCGGCGTGGCCATCGGGCTGCTGGTTCTGGGCATCGGAGTGCTCTCGAGTCCGGCTTCGAATGCGGACGGGGGGCGGGCGATCCCATGGTGGGGGTTGGCAGGCGGAGGTCTGGCTGTCCTGGCCGTATTGGCGGGCGCCACGTTGGTGCTGGTGGGGATGGGGCCGTATCTGAAGGAGCACCGGCTCTTCGACTTGATCATCGTCCTGGGCACCCTGTGTCTGCCGTTTCTCTCTCCCCTGGTGATTCAGGTGGTGGGGCTGGATCCGATGGACTACACGACGCCGACCATCTACTACTCGGGAGCGATATTGGCCGCGGTGGTGGCTGTATCGGCAGTGATCGGAGCCGCGTGGGACTGGCGTCGTTGGATTGTGGCGGCCGCCGTCTTCTACGCCATCGGTGTGGTTCTGTTCACGACCGTGTTCACCTACGGAGGTGGGATCGCGAGTGGGTTCATCGGGTCGCTGGGTTACTGGCTGGCGCAGCACGGCGTGAGGCGGGGCGACCAGCCGTGGTACTATTACGGGATCATCGTGCCTCTATACGAGTATCTGCCGCTGCTGCTGAGCGTCGCGGCCGGGGGGACCTGGGCGATCCGCGCCGTGGGCCGGGAGGCGAGGCAGCGGAGCGAGGAGGCATCACGGGTGAGCCTGGGTTCGAGGACGCTCTTCATCCCGTTCGTCATCTGGTGGACCGTCACGGCGTGGACCGTCTACTCGTGGGCAGGGGAGAAGATGCCCTGGTTGGCGGTGCACCTCTCGCTGCCCATGATCTTCCTGGGCGCGTGGGGAGTGGGACGCTTCATCGAGGGGATAGACTGGAGGCGGGTAGTTCGGGATCGGATCTGGCTGGCCGCCCTGCTCGTGGTGCCGCTGGTGGCAGCAGTGGTGACGCTCATTGCGGCTATCGCGGCAGGTCCTTTCCGGGGGAGCACTCTGGCGGAGCTGACGATCACGGGGCAGTTCCTGGGCAGCCTGGTCGCCACGGTGGCCTTCGGAGGTGGTCTCCTCTACGTGGTCAAGGGCAGCGAGTGGGGCCTGTCGCTGCGCGTTCTGCTGCTCGTCGCGCTGCTCCTGCCGACGCTGTTGACCGTGCGGCATGCCTGGCGCTTCAACTTCATCAACTACGATTTCCCCATCGAGCACGGGGTCTACGCGCACGCCGGACCGGCGGTGAAAGAGACGATGGCACAGATTGAGGAGCTGTCCCGCCGCGTGGTCGGCGGCCCGGAGCTGATTGAGGTAGCCTTCGGGGCTGACGGCTCGTGGCCCTTCCACTGGTACCTGCGCAACTACCGAAACGCTACCTTTTACGGAGAGAGCCCGACGCGAGAGCAGATGGAAGTGCCCGTGATTATCGCCGGGCGCGGGCAGTGGGATGCGGTGGCGCCCTACACAGCCGGCGATTACCTGGTGAACACCTACACGTACCTGTGGTGGCCGATCGAGGATTATCGAGGACTGACGTGGCAACGGATCAGGGACGGCTTCCTAGAACGGGAGCGGCGGGTGGCGCTCTGGAGGATCTGGTATGACAGGGACTACAGCCGCTACGACGAGGTGACCGGTAGGACTCACCGGTTGGACGAGTGGCCCTTGCGGAGCGACTACCGGCTCTACATACGAAGAGACGTCATCGCTCAGATGTGGGAGCACGGGGCGCTGGCTGCCGAGGAATGGGTGGACCCTGACCCGTACGCGCAGAACCACGTGGAGCTGACGGCGCGAACGGTATTCGGCGCTGAAGGCTCCGGCCCGGGTCAGCTTCAGACCCCCCGGGGCGTGGCTGTCGGCCCGGATGGTTCGGTGTACGTCACTGACGGAGGGAATCAGCGGGTCCAGCGGTTTGAATCGGATGGGGCGTTCCTGGAGGTGGTGGGGGAGAGAGAGCTGCAGCCCCTGAGTGACCCCTGGGACGTCGCTGTCGCTCCGGACGGCAGTGTATACATCGCGGACACGTGGAATCACCGGATGCAGAGACTCGCTGGGGACGGGGGTCCGGCCCTGGAGTGGGGAGTCTTCGGGCAGGCCAACGTGGAAGACGGAGAGGCCGGGCACAGCCTGTTGTACGGACCGCGGGGCGTCGCGGTGGGTCCGTCGACCGATGCGGATCCGGAGGCGGGAGGTTTAGTCTACGTGACGGACACGGGCAACAAGCGGGTGCAAGTGTTCGAAGCGACAGGGGCATTCGCCTTTCAGTTTGGGGGAGGGGGCATTGGCGAGGGTCGCATGGACGAGCCGGTGGGCATCGCCTTCGGGCCGGAGGGGAACGTGTACGTGGCGGACACCTGGAACCGGAGGGTGCAGGTGTTCGACGCCAGCGGCACCTTCCTGCGGGCGTGGCGGATTGAGGGTTGGGATACCGGCCTACCGGAGGAGAAGCCTTTCCTGGCCGTCGACAGGGACGGGCGGGTCTACGTGACCGACCCGGGCCACTACCGCGTGCTGGTGTTCGATGGTGAGGGAGAGTACCTGCTCTCGTTCGGCAGGTACGGCGTTGATGCGCGCTCCTTCGCGCTGCCTCAGGGGATCGCAGTTACCGAGGATGGGACTGTGTACGTGACGGACGCCCACGCCCACCGGGTGTTGGTGTTCGACCCGATCGACTTCGCGCGGTTGACCGAGTAGGTGGGATGGGTATGGAAGTAGGTCGATCCACTCATCTGGCGCTGTTGGATGGATCGCGGTTGATCGTCGAGAGCTGTGTACGGGCGGGGGCCGACGTGTACGTGGGCTATCCCATCACCCCGGCAAACCTGATCTACGCCTACGCCGCTCAGCGCTTCCCGATGCTGCTGCCGGCTCCTGACGAGATCACGGCTTTGCAGTGGATGGCGGGCCTGGCGGCGACGGGGAGGCTGCCGATGACGGCGACAGCGTTCCCGGGGCTGGCGTTGATGGTGGAGTCGATCAACATGGCCTACATGATGGAGCTGCCGATGGTGATCGTGCTGGTTCAGCGGCTGGGCCCGTCCACCGGCACCGCTACGGCGGGGGCGCAGGGGGATCTCCGATTCGTGCACGGGATTGTCTCCGGGGGGTATCCGGTACCTACGTTCGCCATCGCGGACATGGAGGATTGCTGGACGCTGCCGCCGGTGGCCCTGCGGACCGCGGTCGATCTGCGGTGCCCGGTGGTGCTGCTGACTTCGAAGGAGATGGTGACCACGGAGCGGAGCTTCGATCTCGTGTCCCTGAGCGATATCGAGGCGATGGAGACCAGGTGGTACGAAGGTGACGGGCCGTACCGGCCCTACGACGCGGAGGAGGGTGGGGTGCGCCCGTTTCTCCCGGTGGGAGATGACCGGCATCAGGTACGGCTGACGGCCTCCACCCACGATGCTGACGGGATCCTGCGGCACTCGAGCGACGAGGCCTTGAGGAACACACGGCGCCTGGCGGCGAAGGTGATGGCACACGGGCCGACCCTATACGATGGGCAGGAGACGGAGGGTGCGGAGGTCCTGGTCGTGACCTACGGGATCACTGCGGGCGCCGCTCGAGAAGCGGTCGAAACGCTTGCGGCAAGAGGAGAGCGGGTCTCGCTGCTGGTGGCGCGCACCCTGGTGCCGGTCCCGCCGGTCTACTACGAGATCATGGATCGCTACCCCCGGTTAG
>SKLM01000448.1 GCA_007123205.1 Thermoflexales bacterium | reverse complement strand
CAGCGACCTCCGCCCCTGCCAGCGCGTCACCCGCCACCCCTACGACACCGGCTTCTCACCAGCCCGACGACCGATCAGGCCACCTCCTCAGCGCCGCCGATTCTACTGCCAGCCACGCTTCTGCGCAAACCCCTCTGAACCCGATAGATGCGACGGGCGGGCTCCTGACCGGCAGCCCACCGCATCGCGCGGGGTCTCCTCCTGGTCCTGTCCAACGGCGAATGGTGATGGAGCCGCGGCTCGCGGCCATATCTCACGGTGGACAAGACAGTTGAAGCGATGTAGAATCAAGGGGTGTCGAGCCTGGAGCAGGGCGGTTCATCCCGGAGAGGATACCTGGGCCCGGCAAACCTACACCGACCACAGGCCTGGTCTGCTCCTGCCTCTGGTCTCTCGCGACTCAACGTAGCAGCGACCCGCTCTCCCGGTGATGGCGACCCCGTGGGGTGGTATCGCCAGGCAGAGCCCTTCTCGCTACCGGTAGCGTATTGGTCGGGCAGCTGACTTCGCCCGAACGAGGTGATACAGTGACAATCGCTCGCCCAGATATGATGGGTGCCTGCGGCCTCGACTGCGGCGCGTGCGACATCCGACGCGCGCGTGTCGACCCGGAGGCAGCCCAACGCGTCGTGACCTGGTTCCGCCAGCGGGGGTGGCTGAGCGCGGACCAGGGGATCGCCGAGGCCATCGATCGAGGGATGACCTGTACCGGCTGCCTCGGTGACCGCGAGCTGCATTGGGCCCCGGATTGTGCGATCCTCCGCTGCTGCGTCGATGAGACCCATCTGGAGCATTGTGCTCAGTGTGAGCAGTTCCTCTGCGACATCCTCACGGGGTTCGCCGCCGACGGACATGCGCACCACAGGGAGGCCGTTGAACGTCTGAAGAGAATCGTAAGAGCGCAAGAGTAGAAGGAGAACGTCGATGGGAAGAATCACCCCCTACAGTGGGCTGCTCCCTTCTGACTGCGACGCCTACGTCGCCACGCAGGCTGGCGATCTGCAAGGGTTAGTTTCGGGCGTTGCGGGACCTGGCAAGGCTGTGGCGGGAGGAATGTGGGATAGAGGACGCCACCCCATCCTCCACGATGTGCGACGGCTGCCTGACCGAGGCCGGTCGCCAGGTTGGATACTGCACGACCTGCGAGGCGCGCGCCTGCGCCCTGGAGCGCTGCCAGTCAACGGCACCCACTGCACCGACTAGGCCTGCGAAACCCTGGTCCCCTCTTTCGCGCAGGCGACAGACGCCCGCCCGGTACTGGACGAGATCCGGGCTTCCCTGTAAGATACGGTTCCGGCACCCCTTCAGGAGGATAGTATGAGACGGCTCAGCCTTGAGCAGTTCGGACTTGCGCGCGACTTCCTCAGCACAGAGGCCAGGCCGCTGGAGTGGGCCCTGTTCGAGTACCGGTTCGAGGGCGCGGCCGGAGAGCGCGTCATCGCAGAGTTAGCATCGTACCAGAACGCGGACGGCGGTTTCGGACGCGCCTTGGAGCCCGACGTCCGGACACCGAGCTCCTCGGCCCTGGCCACCGGCATCGCGCTGGCCCGCCTGGCCGAGGTCCAGTCCTCACCCCACCATCAGATGGTGGTCGATGCCGTACGCTACCTGCGCAGCACGTTCATCGAGGAGACTCAGGTGTGGCGTGTGATCCCGACCGACGCCAATGACTACCCCCACGCGCCCTGGTGGCACGACGAGGACGGCAGCCTGGCCCGCACATTCGATGACTTTCTGATCATCCCTCGCGCGCAGCTTGTGGGCCTGCTACACACCTACTCAGCACTGGTCCCCGCTCCCTGGCTCGACGATCTCACTGAGGCGACCGTCACGGGGGTGGAGACCCTGCACGAAGACGCCCTCGCCGGGGGCGGCGATGGCCTCCGCTACGCCCTCGATCTGGCGGAGACGGACTCGCTTTCGTCCCTCTTCAGAGAGCGGCTGCTAGCCTGGCTGAGCGACCTGGCCCTCCGCGTCGTGTGCACAGATCTGGACGAATGGGGCGGATACTGCGCCACACCGCTGAAGCTCGCTCCGGCCCGGGAATCCGCCCTGGCGCGCGTGCTGTGGGACGATCTGCAGACGTATCTCGATTACGTCATCGCCCAGCAGACGGCCGAAGGCACGTGGGAACCGACCTGGACCTGGGGCGGCCTCTATCCCGAGGTATGGACGGAGGCTGAGCGCGAATGGCGCGGTTATCTGACGCTGGAGACACTGACCTCACTGCGCTCCTTCGGACGGCTGGAGACGCCACAGCCCTAGTCCGGTGACAGCCTTGCACAAGAGCGAGTTCACTCTCAAGAGCGAGTACCGCTACAATCGCAGCGGGCCGGTTCGCTGGATCCTCTCCCACGCGCTGCGCTATCCCCTGTTCCCCATCGGGGCGGTCCTGGCAGCTGCCCTGAACAACTGGGCCTACAGCTACCGGCAGGTTCTCATAGGCGACGCCTTCGATCTGATCATCGCGCCTGAGTGGCAGACATCGGCCCTGCTGGTCATCGCCCTCTGGATCGCGGCGGCCGCGGTGGCTCAGGGGATCACCGGCTTGCTGCGCAGTTTCTCCACCGAGTTCCTGGCCCAGCGCATCGAACGAGATACCCGCGACGAGCTCTACGCCGATCTCCTTGGGAAGAGTCAGACATTCCACAGTCGGCAGCGGATCGGCGACATCATGGCGCGCGCCACGAACGATGTCCGTCAGCTCAACCTCATGTTCAGCCCCGGTTTGATGCTGATTATCGACTCGGCCATGGCGATCATTTTGCCCATATTGCTGATCGCGCAGCTGCACTGGCGTCTGCTGCTCGTTCCGCTGATCTTCGCGGCGCTGTGGGCCTGGACAGTCGCAGACTACAACCGGCGGCTGAAGCCGGTGAGCCTGGCCCAGCGACAGCAGTTCGGCGACATGAATGCCGTATTAGCGGAGGCCATCGCCGGAATCGAGGTAGTCAAAGCCAATGCTCAGGAGCGCCACGAGTGGAAGCGGTTCGTCGGCAGCGCCCGCCGCTTTCGCGATACCTTCGTAGAGCAGGGTAAGATCCAGGCCAGATACTGGCCGATGCTCGTGTTCACCTTCGCCTGGGCGGGCGGTTTTCTTCACGCGCTGCTGCTTTGGCGTCAGGGCGGCATCAGCCTGGGCCAGGCGGTGGCCTTCATGGGGCTACTGGGCACGCTGCGCTTCCCCACCTTTATCTCCATCTTCTCCTTCAATCTGGTTCAACTGGGCGTAGCGGCGGCCCGCCGCGTCTTGGAGCTGATCAAGACGGAGACCGAGCTTGACGAAAACGAGCAGGGCGCCTCCCAACCGATCCAGGGCCAGGTCGCCTTCGAGCATGTGAGCTTCTCATACAACGGGAAACCGGTACTGACGGACGTCAGCTTCGTCGCGCGGCCCGGCGAGACCGTGGCGATCGTGGGTCAGACCGGTTCCGGCAAGACCACTCTTACCCGCCTCATTAACCGCATATTCGACGTCGGCGAAGGACGGGTGCTGGTGGACGGTGTCGACGTCCGTGACTGGAACCTCGAATCGCTCCGCTCCCAGATTTCGACCATCGAGCAGGACGTCTTCCTCTTCTCGCGAAGCCTGGCCGAGAACATCGCCTTTGGCTGCGCCGCTGCCGACCAGGAGGCCATCGAAGCAGCTGCTCAAGCGGCTCAGGCCCATCAGTTCATCACGACTTTTCCGGAAGGTTATCAGACGGAGATCGGCGAGCGGGGCGTCACCCTCTCGGGTGGACAACGCCAGCGTATCGCCATCGCCCGCGCCTTCCTCACTGAGCCCAGCATCCTAATTCTCGACGACAGCACGAGCGCCATCGACAGCGCCACCGAGGATCAGATCCAGCGCGCCATGCGGCGGATTAGCCGTCAACGAACGACATTCATCATCACCCATCGCCTCAGTCAGATCCGCTGGGCTGATCGGATCCTGGTCCTGCAGCGGGGCCGGCTCGTAGATCAGGGCACACACGAAGAGCTGATGGGCCGAAGCGCCGACTACCGACGCATCTTCTCCGGCGACGACTAGCAACATATAAGCCGCAAGACATGAGAAGAAAGATGAACGACAGGGAAGGGAAGGCGGCAGTTCCCGAGACCACGAAGGAGAATTCGCATTGGACGGCGAACCCATATCGACGGGCTCTGTCCTGGGGCGACCTGGGCTGGCACGACATGACCAGATTGACCCAGGATAGGCACACCCGCGCGATGTCCGATCAACAGTACCGCGCGTTGGGCTCGGTCGCTCCCAGTCTGACCGACGGCTTCTCTTTCGCCCCAGGTACGGACCGAGCTTGCCTCTGTGAACCCTCCCCGGGTTCGGCCCGCGAGAGCCGGCATTGGTTCCACGCATGATGACACGTGCTGGAGAAGAACGTTACCGGACACCGCCTGCCACTGCTGACCGAGATCCCCCATCTGCTGTTGACCACGATCCCGCAGGAGCACGGGCGCACCCTGCGCGCGCAAGGAGTCCTGTACCGGGCAGCCACGAACTGGACGACCGGTTGACAGACAATCCGCTCTCAGCGGCTTACCCTTACTTCTTTCACCTTAAGTTATTCGCTCTACGCTCTAGGCCACCATGGGATTCATACTAGACGGACTGGACACAGAAGACTACGACCGGGCCTACACCGACCGACAGCTCATCGGCCGCATCGTCGCCTACTTCCGGCCGCACACCCGCAAGATGGTTCTGGTAGGTGTGATGCTGACCCTCAACTCCGCGGGCGCCACCGCCGGACCGATCCTGATCTCCGCCGCGATCGATCTGATCCGGGAGACGCCATCGACTCTCCTGATCCTCCTGGCGGCCGCCGGGATCCTGCTCGTCGGCGCCGCCGGTTGGGGGTTCAACTACGTTCAGCAGTGGTTTTCGGCTCAGGTGGTGGGGGATGTCGTGCTCCGGCTTCGCGAGGATGTCTATCAGGCTACCATCACCCACGACCTCTCCTTCTACGATGAGCACGCCTCCGGGAAGGTCGTTGCCCGCGTCACCTCCGATACCCAGGATTTCGCGACCGTCGTCACACTGGTGATGGACCTGCTGAGCCAGATTGTGCTCGTGGTGCTCTTGACCGCCTGGCTGTTCGCAATCCACACCTGGCTAACGATTCTTCTCCTGGCCATGGCCCCTTTCGCCGTCGCCATCGCTCTCAGCTTCCGCCGCGTCGCGCGCCGCGTCACCCGGCAGGCCCGTCGCGTGACAGCACGCATCAACGCCCAGATCCAGGAGTCGATCAGCGGGATCGTGGTGGCTAAGTCGTTCCGCCAGGAGCACGCGGTCTACCGGACCTTCGACGACCGCAACCGTCAGGCCTACCAGGTGGGACTAAGGCGCGGGTTGACACTGAACACGATCTTCCCCGTTATGAGCGTGGCGTCCGGGGCGGGAGTCGCCATCCTGGTGTACGCGGGCGGCGTGGCCAGCCGCGGTGGACGCCTGAGCGCCGGTGAATGGTACCTCTTCATGCAGGCCGTGGGCTTCTTCTGGTGGCCGCTGATGAACATCTCCTCCTTCTGGAGTCAGTTTCAGGACGGGCTCTCGGCAGCGGAGCGGGTCTTCGCCCTGATCGACGCCGAGCCGCGCGTGATCCAGGAAGCATCCGAGCCGTTGGGTCAGTTGGCGGGGCACATTCAGTTCCGACACCTTACCTTCTCCTACGATGAGGACGAAGTCGTCCTTCCCGATTTCACCCTGGAGATCGCCCCGGGGGAGACGGTGGCGCTGGTAGGACACACAGGCGCCGGCAAGACCAGCGTCGCACGCCTGATAGCCCGCTTCTACGAGTATCAGGCCGGGGAGCTTCTGATCGACGGGCGCGACATCCGGCGCCTGGACCTGAAGGCCTACCGCCAGCTCATCGGGGTGGTGCCTCAGGATCCCTTCCTGTTTTCGGGGAGCGTTCGGGACAATATCCGTTACGGCTGCCCGGGCGCGACCGACCAGGGCGTGAGCGAGGCAACGATGCAAATCTCGAACGGCGACTGGCTCGCCGACCTCCCCCAGGGTCTGGACACCGACGTGGGAGAGCGGGGAGCGAGCCTTTCCATGGGCCAGCGCCAACTGGTGGCATTGGCCCGCGTACTGCTGAGATCGCCCGCCATCTTCATCCTGGACGAGGCCACGGCCAGTGTGGACCCCTTCACCGAACTCCAAATCCAGGAGGGGCTTGAGGCCGTTATGCGCCATCGCACCGCCATCGTCATCGCCCACAGACTATCGACGGTCAAACACGCCGACCGCATTCTGGTCATGGACCACGGCCGCATCATCGAGGAGGGAACCCATGATCAGTTGATGGCCCGGGGCGACCACTACGCCCAACTCTACGACACCTACTTCCGGCACCAGTCCCTGGACTACATTGAGAGGGTGGTCGAGCTTGACTCGGCCAGCGCCGAACCCCTGCTGAGAAACTAAGCTCGCGTACCCGCGTGGCAGCAGTGCCGCCGCGACGGAGATGCCTCGCTCTGCCATCAAGAAACGCATCGTTTCGACCGAGCGCAGGGCGTGGAGGCTTGGCGCGCTCCCGACCACAGCCAGCGGCAAACTCCGCCTTGTTTCCCCTCTCCCCCCTGGGGGAGAGGGTAGGGTGAGGGGGGTGAGGGGGGCCTCAAGTCCAGACACTCGTCCCGTCCTTGTCTCGAGTAGGACATCCTGACCGCCAGGATACCTGGGAATGGCACCAATTCCGGAGCTGGTCGGACTGCCAGCGGTGGGCCCGCGCGCAATAGCCGGCCTGGCTGAAGTGTGCTGCCTGCGGCAGCAGGCCGGTCAGAGACCCACCCGGAGCGGGGGTCGCGGCGCGCTCCCGACCGCAGCAGCGGCAAGCTCCGCTTTGTTTCCCCTCT
>SKLM01000379.1 GCA_007123205.1 Thermoflexales bacterium | reverse complement strand
TGCGCGCGCTACGTGGCCCAGGAGCTGCTCGGAGTTCCCGCGGGCGACGCCGAGCGGCTGGCTGGCCTCCTCCACCATCATTACCCCTGCCTGGCTAGTATGGGCGTGGACGACGATTTCGACGACACGATCATGCACGTCTCTGGCAACATCATGAAGAAAGCCGTCGCACAGGAACTCAAGGAGCACGTAGAAACCCGCTACATCAGGCCCGGAAAGAAGGCTGACTGAGACTGTGGGGCGCAACTCAGTCGCGAGAGCTGCACACCCCAGTTCTGCGAAGGAAACAGGACATTGATATCCCCCGCGGTCACCCTGGCTCCTCCATCTCACCCCACCCTCCTCCGCCCGGTGTCTCGATGATCAGCCGATCGCCGGGAACCACCTGTATTGTCGCCTTGCCCGGGATCACGTGTGCCTCACCATCTCGTAGAAGCCGGTTGATCCCCGGCTGACCCGGCTCGCCGCCTCGGAGTCCGTAGGGAGGGATGGTGCGGCGCTCACTGTTGATGGTCACCGTGGTCGCTGCCAGGAACTCGTATCCGCGGCGTATACCTTCACCGCCCCGGCACCGACCGCGCCCCCCGGCCCCCTCGCGGATCCCGTAGTTGGTCACTCGCACGGGGAGACTGTGCTCGATGGCCTCCACTGGGGTGTTGCGGGTGTTCGTCATGTGACTGTGGCTCGCGCTTAGCCCCTCTCCCTCCGGGCCTCCGCCGTGCCCACCTCCAATCGTCTCGTAGAACACGAAAGGCGCGCCACCGACACGGCCCCCAAAGGTGACGTTGTTCATCGTCCCCTGGCTGGCGGCCGGAACGCGGTCCGGCAGAGCTCGGGCCAGCGCACCGAGCACCGTGTCGACGATTCGCTGACTCGTCTCGACGTTGCCGATGGCGACCGCCGCGGGAAAATCGGGGTTCAGGACGCTACCTGCCGGTACGTCGACTTTCACGGGCTCGAAACAGCCGTGGTTCACCGGTAGCTCGCTGCTCGCCAATAGCCGGACGCAGTACCACACGGCAGAGTGAACGACCGCCGGCACCGCGTTCAGATTCCCGCTCACCTGGGGCGCGCTGCCCGCGAAGTCGACCGTCATCCTGGCCCCGTCCACTCGAATGGTGGCCCGGATCGCTACGCGGCCTTCCGACTGACCGTCACCCTCGAGGAAGTCCTCGAAGGAGTAGACACCGTCTGGTATCTGAAGGATCAGTCGCTCGGTCATCCGCCGCGAGCGGTTCATCAATGCCACAGCATGCTCCTCTAAGCGGTCCGTTCCGTGTGCGTCCACCAAGGCTAGCAGGCGGCGCTCACCGACCCGATGGGAGGCCAACTGAGCCTCCAGATCACCCATTCGCTCGTCCGGCGCCCGGCTGTTGGCTGCGATCAGTTTCAGGACACCTTCATTCCGCTCACCACCCTCAATTAGTTTGACCGGCGGCACAATGATCCCCTCCTGATACAACTCGGTACTCAGCGGGAGAGATCCCGGCGTCATTCCACCCACGTCAGCATGGTGGGCTCGGCTAGCCACGTAGAAGGCCGCCCTGTTCGCCACGAAGACGGGCGAGACCATGGTTACATCAGGGAGGTGAGTGCCGCCGTGATAGGGGTCGTTGAGCACGACCACATCGCCCCGTCGCAGCTGATCGAAGGCCTGCACCGCGTGGGCCACTGATTCCGGCATGCTGCCCAAGTGCACGGGGATGTGCGCCGCCTGAGCCACCATTCGGGCTTGTCCATCAAACACGGCGCAACTAAAGTCCAGGCGCTCCTTGATGTTCGGGCTGAAGCTGGCCCGCTGAAGTGTGACTCCCATCTCCTCCGCAACGGAGGCAAACAGGTGTTGAAAGACGGCGAGGCTGATGGCGTCTACTCCCACGTGACCCCCGCAGCTACAACCGCTGTAGGACCAGATTGCGATAACCGTCCACTTGCGCGGACCAACTCGGAGGGATGAACACCGTGCTGTCCATCTGGAACACAAGGGCAGGTCCTGCAAAAGCAGCCCCCGGGCTGAACCGCTCCCGCTCATACAATGAAACACCCATAGCGCCCAATCCGCTCACGACGCACACTTTGTCCCCAATACGCGCCTCGACACCCGTGGTCCCCTCGACCGTCTCCGGCGACATCGCTGGTTGGTCGACCAGCCCTGTCGCCCGAACCCGCAAGTTGACCACTTCCACCTGCCGTGCGGTCATCGCGTGCCCGTAAGTCGCTGCGTGCGCAGCGTGGAAAGCCGCTGCCAGGTCGTCCTCGAAGGGTATGGTCATCTCGTAGGACTGACCCCGATACCGCACGTCGACGAGCCGCGCGAGGATGATCGCTTCCTCCTCCACTCCCTCCGCCATCAGATCCCGACGGGCCTGGGCGCCCATCTCGTCCAGCTCCCCTTGGAGGTGATCGGATGCCGCCTCAGCCAGTGGCGCGAGCACGGTCCGACTCCGCTCCAGCACTACGTCCGCCAGCAGCAGACCGAGGGCACACAGGACACCCGGATGCGGGGGCACGACGACGCGCGGTATCTCCAGCTGCTCCGCCACCGCACAGGCGTGAAGGGGACCGGCGCCGCCGAAAGCCAGCAGCGTGAAGTCCCGCGGGTCGTAGCCTCTGGCGATGCTGACCCGTCGGAGGGCCCGATCGACACCAGCATTGGCAACCTCGATGACGCCGAGGGCTGCCTCTTCCGCAGTCATACCCATCTGACTGCCCAGGGCGCGGAGGGCCCGACGGGTCGGTCCCAGCTCGAGCTCCGTCGCGCCGCCCAGGAAGTGCCCCGGATCGACCCGTCCGAGGACGACGTGGGCGTCCGTGACCGTCACCTCACGGCCCCCGCGGCCGTAGGCGATGGGACCTGGATCAGCCCCCGCGCTCTCCGGTCCCACTCGTAGAATCCCCCCGGCGTCCAATCTCGCGACCGATCCCCCGCCGGCGCCGATGGTCTCGATGTCGAGGAGACGGGTGCTCAACGGCAGCCCATCGATACCCGACTGAGAGCCCTGCACCAACTTGCCAGGGCACAGAGCGACATCTGTCGAGGTGCCGCCCATATCCAGGGTGATCACGTGGTCGTACCCCGCGAGCTGAGCAAGACGGAATCCCCCGATGACACCGGCCGCTGGCCCGCTCAACGCTGTGTGAACGGCCTGCTGCCGCGCGCGCGAAGCGCTCACCACACCTCCGTCGGACTTCATCACCCGCAATACGCTGGCCTTGGGCAACTCCTCCTCGAGCCGCCGGAGATAACGGTGCACCACCGGACGCACATAAGCCTCCAGCGCCACTGTGCTCGTGCGCTCGACCTCCCGAAACTGGGGTAGCACATCGCTAGACAGAGCGATCTGCCACCCTTCGAGAAGCCCGCGCTCTCGGATCCGGCGCCGTACGGCCCTCTCGTGAACGGGGTTTACATAGCTGTGGAGAAAACTCACCGCGATAGACTCGATGCCTTGTCTCTCAATGTCATCAAGGACCGCGTCGAGGGCCGCCAGATCCAGCTCCATCACCACCCTTCCCTGGCTGTCGACACGCTCGGGCACATCGTAACACCACCGGCGCGGGATCAGGGGGCGCGGAGCCCGGGGCTGTAATGCGTAAAGCTCGGGCCGGGTCTGCCGGCCGATGACCAGGATGTCGCGGAAACCGCCCGTCGTGATCAGAGCGGCCCGTGCCCCCCTTCGTTCCAGGATAGCGTTCGTGGCCACCGTTGACCCGTGTGAGACCCGTTCCACCACGCCCCGGTCACCGTCCGTCACTCCATCTAGCCCCGACAGCACCGCCTGGGCTGGATCACACGGCGTGCTGAACACCTTGTGAACACGCAGACCCCCGTTCTCACTCACAGCGAAGTCAGTGAATGTGCCCCCTATGTCTATCCCTACAAGCATCCACACCCTCTCAGACTCCCAGACAGACAAGAGCCCGGCGATTCCGGCCCACCTCCGGGTCTCGTGTCTCCGAGCACTCCCAAATTCTGGCCAGCCTCCAAGCGTACATCAGTCGGCCGTCTGGTTGGCCGCTGCCCCACCAGGCAACCCTCCCTTCCGATCCCCCTCCGAGGTAGTCAGTGGCGCCACCATCAAGCTACCAGGCCGCCCCTGCCAGAACACCAGCCCTCGAGGACGCCAGGTTTCTCTGTCACTCGAGCATCTCGCACCCGGCTGTTTGAGCCGCAGATTCTGTGACGTTCGAAGCCGCCCTCTCCCAACATGGATCCAGTTGGCCGGCCCGGCACAGGCCGAGCGAAGACGGTCACGGTGACCACCAGCTCGAACTCACCATCCAGGCGGCCCTGACCCGTAACAACCCCTATCGTCCCGGATGCTCCTGCAGCAGTTCGGAGAAAGACTCGCGGGTGCTCGAGTCGCCCCACCTACAGTGGCACGGCTGTCTCGTCGGCTACTACACGAAAGCGCAGCCTCGGATCTATCGTTTGCGTGAGAAACCGTGGGCTCCCAGCACTTCGCCAATCCGGTGGTATTGACCGCCGAGAGTGGTTAGCAGGTCGGCCTTCGAGACACTCAGACTTCCGTCATCGTCAAGCACCTCCTCGTCCATGTGCACCGCCATCACGTGTCCCAGGAAGAGATCGTGGCTGCCGAGGGAAACGGTCTCGACCACACGGCATTCCAGGTTGACGGGACACTCGCCAATCAGGGGCACCTCAACCTCCGTCCCAGACAACCGCGTGAAGTCGCAGGCAGCCCACTTATCATCATCCCGTCCCGAGACCGTCCCGCAGTGATCGACCCCCCATACGTGATCAGCCCTGGGCAGATTGACCACAAACTCGCCCACCTCGCGGATCAACCCGTGTGAGTAACGGCTTGGGCGCACCCCGATACCGACGGTGGGAGGCTCCGAGCACAGCGTCCCAGCCCAGGCCAGCGTGATGATATTAGCCCCCGTCCCGATACCGCAACTCACCAGCACGGCGGGACAGGGATACAGGGCCGTCGTAGGGCCCGAAGTCGCTTTCGTCATCGGTGCAGTCCTCCTTGTGTCCGATCTATATGTGCCGCTGATGCCCGCCGAAGACAGCAGGCAACTGAATCGTCATACAGGCCCCTTCCTCCGAACTGCTTCACCACAGAAGGGGCCCCGCCACTCACCTGCATCGAGTCTCGTACGCGATATCAGCGTTGGCCGAGTCTACCGGCCGCGCGCTGTGCACCTCCGCGTCTCCTCTCGACAACTGTGTGTCCACCAAGACAATCTCGTGTGCGCAATCACCGCTTCCTGAGCAGCCCCGGAGCGCCCGTGTGGGGATTCTCTACCAGATCTGAGCGCGGTTCTTTGTCGCTGAAGCCGCTGTGCCTCCACGGTTCCTCAACATACCAAGTGCGGTTGTGGTACTGAGACGTGGGCCAAGCTGGGCCGTGGTCACTTAGCTACACACCGGCACCGGCGGCCAGACTGGATCCCACCGACCACGATCGCAGTATAGCGGAGGCCCTCGGCCCGGTCAAGTCTGCGGAGCGCGATGCTCAGGCGGGCTTGCAGAGCCGCTCTGCTGGTCCCAACTGGTGCCTGGTCATCTGGGCGATTGGCTGTTCGAACATCAGCCCCCCAAGCGATCGGGATCCACGCTGACCTGTCAACTCGACCCGTCCCGGATCTCCGGCAGGCCAAGCCGCCAGTGTAGGGGGGTAAAGTCCCCAGCGGGGGCGGAGCTTGATCTTGGACCACCGCCATCAAACAAGCCAGCCCGCCGCCAAGGACGGCTCTGCAGCGCCCGCCCCGGCCCAGACGCGGCAACCGCTATGGGAGGCCGGGACGACTGAGACTCATCACACCAGCCCGGCAGGAACCCGGCCAGGTTGAGATCGATGACCCGCGCGGGGCCGACGCTAGGAAGCCAAGCAGGAGATTGACAGCGAAGATCGTGGTCAGTAGCATAGCGGCGCCCGGCAACACCACAGGCCCCAACAGGCGTTTCCCGCGGAGATACGGGAGCGTGTCACCGCCCCCCGCAACCCGGTCGGCAAGCCGATGCCTCGTCAGCGGCCAGGCCGTGGAACGCAGCAGGAGGGCCTCTGAGAACTCAAAGGGGTGCTGAGCCCAGACGTTGACCCGCAACGGTATCAACAGGGGCAGTGATCAGCCAGCCTCACGCCAGTGTAGCAGCCAACGGCTGTTCCATGCGGGGCGCTCTCGCTAGTGGGACGGACACCGCCAATCGGATCAAAGGCTCAACCGCTAGGAGTCGATGCTTGCTCCACCCGTCGCTCTGAGCCCCACGAGATCAGCGTCACAGATCTGGCAGTTTCCAGAGCAGATGAGCCGGATCACGACCCATCCGGTAAGCGGAGCACAATCGTACTACATGGGACGAACATGGCGAACCCGGCGAGACCGCGTAGATCCACCCAGCGAAATACGGGGGACGTCTTTGGTTCCCCCGAAGTAGACAGCGGGCATCCATGGGGCTCGAACCAGGCCCGCCCAAGGGCGCGCCCATCTCCGCGGAGAGCGAGGAACGGGGACGGCGACCGGCTGTCAGTTGATCAGCAGTCCAGTTTGCGCAACCTGGGGAGATGCAGTATAATCGGTTCTCACTTCCCAAGTGTAGCTTCGTGAAGAGTAGGCGTCGGGTATCGGGACCCAGATTCTCCAGGTAGGTCTTCGCCCAGAGGTTGAAGTGACGACCCAGAATTGATGGCTAGACGACCATACAGTCCAAAGGGAACGGCCAGTGCCTGCACCGGGATGCTCCGTTGTGTCCGAAGGAGAAGCCACACCTAGATGACGTCATCGCACGCGGTCCTGCTCGTTGAAGGAAGGAAGCCCACCGGCGAACGCCTGGCCCCGATACTCGGCCAGGAATACGATCTCTTTACGGCGCGAACTCGAAGGGAAGCTCTGGCCAGGATTGACGAAAGCCATCCGGCAGTCGTCGTCCTGGACGCTCCCTCGCTGCGGTTCAGCCGTCGCCGCTTCTGTGAGACATTGGAGAGCAACGGTGTTGATGTCCCGGTGCTCCTGCTATACGAGGGGAAGAAAGCCCCCGAGGGTATCGGGGCGCGTGCCTACTTGCGCCACCCTTTCTCTTCGCAGAAGCTGATCAACCGCATCTCCTGGCTGCTTCCGGCCCCAGACAGCGAGGTGTTGATCCGAGGCGAGTTGGTGTTCAACCTGAAGCGTTCATCGGTCACCAGAGGAGAGCGCGAGTCGCATCTGACGCCGAAGCAGGCCGAGCTTCTGGAGCTCTTCATGCGCCACCCGGGCAAGGTTCTGACCCGCAAGTTCATCATGAAGCACGTGTGGGACACAGACTTCCTTGATGACACCCGCACCCTTGACGTCCATATCCACTGGGTGCGCAAGGCCATCGAGCTGGACACAGGGTTGCCGCAGTACCTCCACACAGTGCGGGGCGTGGGCTATCGTTTCCAGATACCTAGCTCATCGGACGAAGCCCACTGAAGTTGCCCAAGTCTCTTTTTGTGGTACAATCTTGTTGATTGACAAATACACACGCCTCCTGACCGGCGAGACCGTGCCAAGGGACCAGCCACCTTGGTCTCTCAAAGGAGCGATGGAGGCGGAGGACAGAACGGATAGAAGGAGGAATCCCCATAATGGCTGACATTTCCTTGCGAGCACTCCTGGAAACGGGTGTGCACTTCGGACACCGCACGCGGCGCTGGCATCCCAAGATGGCTCCGTACATCTTCACCGAGCGCAAAGGCGTGCACATCATCGATGTCCAGCAGACCCTTGCGACCCTCAAGATGGTCTCAGAGTTGATTGAGGATGAGGTTGCCGCTGGGGGAACGATTCTCTTTGTCGGCACGAAACGACAAGCACAGGCGACTATCGCTCGAGAGGCAGAACGCTGTGACATGCCTTACGTCAATCTACGCTGGCTGGGCGGAACGTTGACCAACTGGGAGACCATCCGGCAGCGGATCGACTACCTTCACAATCTGGAAGCTCGCCGCGAGCGAGGCGACTTCGAGTTCTTCACCAAGAAGGAGGCCCTGGAAAAAGAGCGGGAGATCGAGAAGCTCAATGAGAGACTGGGCGGCATAAAGGAGATGCGTGAACTCCCAGATTTGCTCTTTGCGATCGATGTGGAACGGGAGGCTACTGCGGTTGCCGAGGCCGACAAGCTTGGCATCCCGATCGTTGCCATGGTGGACACCAACTGCAATCCTGACCCCATCGACTACGTTATCCCCGCCAATGACGATGCCATACGCGCGATCAGGTTGATTACCCGCCAGATCGCCGATGCTGTCCTGGAGGGTATGGCTCGCAGGAAGGCCTACGAGGCTGAAGAGGAGATGCCCGACGTCGAGGAGCTGGAACTGGAGGACGAGAAGTACCTCAGTGCGGCCACGCTCGAACGGCTGAGAGAGATGTCCTCGAAGGGTAAGGCCGTGACGGAGAGGCAGGCGGAAACCGAGGAAGAGGAGGAGAGGGAGTCAGCGGAAGAGGAAGAGAGGACTGCGGAGACCGCTGAAGCCTCGAATGAGTAGGGACAGGACGAGACGACATAAGGCCCTGCGGCCTTAGTAGATACACGTTGACGGTTGACGAATGAGGGGAAACCTTTGGAAATCACAACATCGATGATCAAGGAGTTGCGGGACCTCACCAGCGCCGGAGTACTCGACTGCCGAGAAGCGCTGGAGATTGCCGGCGGCGACTTCGAAGAGGCGGTCGCGTACTTGCGCGAAAAAGGTCACGCAGAAGCAGCGAAGAAGAGCCTGAGTGCCGCCTCGGAGGGTAGGATAGAGGCGTACGTTCATCACGGCAGCCAGGTGGGTGTGATGGTGGAGCTTAACTGTGAGACGGACTTCGTAGCTCGTACCGACGACTTCGAGGCCCTGGCCCACAACCTCGCCCTTCACATCGCCTTTGCCGCACCGCACTACACCACCCGTGAGGAAGTGCCGGAGGCCGTGGTCCTGGAGGAAGAGAGGATCTACCGGGCCCAGGCCTTGGAAGAGGGCAAGCCCCCCGACATAATGGACCGCATCGTCGAGGGGCGTATGGAGAAGTTCTATGAGCAGGTCTGTCTGCTGGAGCAGCCGTTCGTCAAGAATGAGGACAAGACCATCGGGGACCTGCTCAACGAGGCGACCACGGCATTCGGCGAGCTTGTAGTGTTGAGCCGCTTCGAACGGTACGAGGTCGGGGAGCGACCTTCGCAGTGAACGCCCGACGCCAGAGCCCCGCATGCGACCATGGGCGGGCACCCGAAGACTGGGCCGAGTGGGGGGCATAGGAGATGGCTGTAGCCAAGTATAAGCGAGTTCTACTCAAGCTGGGCGGCGAGTCGCTGGCTGAGCCGGGCGGCTTCGGGATTAGCCCACATATGGCCGAGGAAGTCGCCGCCAAGGTGCAGGCCGTCCATGCGCTCGAGACGGAGGTCGCCATCGTCCTGGGTGCCGGCAATGTCTGGCGTGGCCGTGATGGCCTGGCGCACGGGATGGACCGCGCTACCGCCGACCATATGGGGATGCTCGCCACGGTGATGAACGCCCTCGCCCTCGCCGATGCGTTAGAGCGGCTCGGAAGCACCATCCGCGTGCAGACCGCCATCGAGATGCGTGCCATCGCTGAACCATATATCCGACTCCGAGCGATCCGCCATCTCGAGAAAGGGCGCATTGTCATTATCGCCGGTGGCACCGGAAATCCGTACTTCACCACTGACACGGCCGCCGCCCTGCGAGCCATGGAGATCAACGCCGACCTTCTGGTCAAGGCCACGAAGGTCGACGGCATCTACGCCCAGGATCCCCACGAGCACCCGGACGCCGAGCGCTTCGATACGCTGACCTACATGGAGGCCCTCGAGTTGCGGGTAGGTGTGATGGATGCGACGGCACTCTCCCTGTGCATGGAAAACGATCTTCCCCTGGTGGTGCTCAACATGTGGCAGCCCCATAGCCTGGAACAAGCGGTTATGGGAGAAGCGATCGGAACAGCGATTTCACGGTGACTATGTACCAAGAACTGCTTCGCGAAACAGAGGAACGCATGCGACAGGCGCTGGACGCCCTGAAGTCAGATCTTCGCACCATCCGGACCGGCCGGGCGACTCCAGCCCTGCTGGAGCGCGTGATGGTCGATTACTACGGCCAGGCCACGCCCCTCAATCAGCTGGCTGTCATCTCGGCTCCCGAGCCCAGCCTGCTTGTAGTTCGGCCCTATGACCCGCAATCGTTGGAGGATATCGAGCGCGGCATCCTGCGCTCTGATGTTGGGCTCACGCCGTCGAACGACGGCAGGATGATCCGGCTTCCGATCCCCCGACTCACAGAGGAGCGAAGAGAGGACCTTGCTAAGATGGTCCGACAGCGGGCGGAGGAGGGAAAGGTGGCACTACGCAACATTCGTCGAGACGCCTTGGGGGACTTGCGGGAGTTGGAGGAGGAGAAGCTAATCTCCGAGGACGAGTTCTACCGCGCCAAGGATGAGCTCCAGGACCTCATCGACACCTACACCGAGAAGATGGAAGAGGTTAGCACTCGCAAGCAGCGGGATGTCAGGGAGAGCTGATCCATCGCCCTTGTAGGCAAGCCAACTGCACGGGATTCAGACCGCTGTCAATGAACAACCGGTATCCACCTTTGGACTACGTCCCGCAGCACGTCGGCGTGATCATGGACGGTAACGGTCGCTGGGCGCGAAGACGCGGGCTCCCAAGGATCGCCGGGCATCGCGCAGGGACGGAAAATCTGCGGCGGGTGCTAGGGGCAGCTGTCGAGTTCGGTATCCAGGTCCTGACCATCTACGCCTTCTCAACCGAGAACTGGGGACGCCCGAAACAGGAAGTGGAGGGGCTCCTTTCGATATTCCGTCGCGTGATCGACCGAGAGGTCCCCAAGCTACACGACGAAGGCGTTCGATTGCATCACGTCGGACGTATCGAGGGCATCCCCGCAGACCTGAGTCAGCGAGTTCGCGAAGCAATCGATTTGACCAAGGACAACGACGGCCTGGTGCTGAACGTCGCGTTCAACTACGGTGGGCGGGCTGAGATCGTTGACGCCGTGCGCCAGATCATCGCCGACGGCATCTCATCCGAACAGGTCGACGCCCGGATGATCAGCCGGTATCTATGCACAGCCGGGCAGCCCGATCCCGACCTGATCATCCGCACCAGTGGGGAGATGCGTCTGAGCAATTTCCTTATCTGGCAGGCAGCTTACGCTGAGTTCTACACGACCCCCACCCTGTGGCCCGATTTCGGCAAGGACGAGCTCTATGAAGCCCTCAAGGACTTTGGTCGGCGCGAGCGCCGGTTCGGTCTCGTCCCGGGGGCACCTGTCACCGACTAGCTTAGCGGGCTCGACCATCGACGCTTCGTCCCTTGGCCTTACAGATCAGTCTGGATCATCCTGCTCGTGCTACGTACCCGTCTGCTCACCGCAATCGTTCTGATTCCGATCACCGTCGGCTTCATCTATCTGGGAGGTCTGCCGTTTCTGGGCCTCGTAGTGTGCCTGACCACGCTGGCTGAGATCGAATTCTGTCAGCTGATAAGACGCCGCACCTTTGAAGCAGCCCATATGTTCGGCATCGCCATGGTGTGGCTCTTCTTGCTCGATGGATCGTTTCCGGATTGGTCCCTCATGAGACCGGGCTTGGCGGCCATCTTGTCGCTTTCGCTGGGATGGCTCGTATTCCGTTTCGGACGATCTAATGTGGCAGATTGGGCTGGGCCCCTAGCAAGCGGGCTCTACGTGGGGCTCTTCGCATCTTCCTTCGTCAGGCTGCGAGCTCTGTCTGTCCACGGTCTCTGGTCGACGCTGCTAGCCGCAGCGGCTATCCTGGTTGCAGACTCGGCAGCTTACTTCGTGGGCACAGCGTGGGGAAAGCACAAACTGGCCCCCGCCGTTAGCCCCAGGAAGACCTGGGAGGGCTACGCAAGCGGGATAGCGGCCGGTGGGTTGACAGGCTGTTTGTTCGCCTGGCTGGGGAGGTTTGTTGTCGGTCCGGCAGCCACTATGGCGCCTTCTGGAGGGTTCGTCCTCGGACTGCTGATCGGCACAGTCGCACCATTCGGGGACCTGGCCATCTCGGCTGTTAAGCGAGAGGCCGGGGTGAAGGACAGCGGTCAGCTGCTGCCGGGACACGGTGGAATGCTCGACCGACTGGACAGCATTCTCTGGGCAGGCGTTCTGGCTTACCACTACGTTATCTGGTTTGTGAGCTAATCGTTGAGATAGGGAGGAGAGGGCAGATGGAGAAGCAACGATCGGTGCGCGATGTCTACCACAAGGGTGTCATCTTCTGCAAGCCCGAGACGCCACTCCAGGAAGTGGTCCGGGTGATGGCGGACACCGAGATTCACGCCATCATGGTTGCCGAGCGCGAGGGCGCGCCTCCCCTGGGGGTTGTGTCCCATATGGATACCATCGCCCATTATGGTGACGACCTGACGGCCATTGAGGCCCGCGAGGTGATGACCCGGGAGGTGATCAGTATCTCGGAGACTGCGACGCTGATGGATGCAGCCAAGCAACTCTTGGAGAGCGATATCCATCGCCTCCTCGTCGTCGACGACGACGATGAAACACCTCTGGGCATTCTCTCGACAACAGACATCATAAGGGAGATGCGGGGGGCCCGTTGGGTGTGGTATCTCGATTGATCCGGCGACTCGCTAAGCTGGTGGAGGGCACCAATGGATGATCAGATCATCACCATAGAGAGGCACATTGTTGAACAGGAGCGCGAGTATCCAGAGGCAACGGGTGTCTTCTCGAATCTGTTGTACGACATAGCCCTGGCGGGAAAGATCATTGCGCGCGAGATGGCCCGGGCCGGTCTGGTGGGAACTCTGGGGTCAACGGGAGAGATGAATATCCAGCGCGAGGAGCAGATGAAGCTGGACGTCTTCGCCAACCAGACGATTATCCGTATGAACTCGTTCACGGGACGATTAGCCGCGATGGCATCCGAGGAGAGAGAGGACGTCATTGACATCCCCCGGGGGTACGGAACCGGCAAGTACGTCCTCGTCTTTGATCCCCTCGACGGCTCCTCCAACATTGACATCAACGCGACCGTCGGCACCATCTTCGGGGTGTACCGGCGCCGCAGCGAGGAAGGACCGGGGACCATAGCCGATTGCCTTCAGAAGGGACGTCATACGGTCGCTGCAGGCTACATCATCTACGGTTCCAGCACCATGATGGTCTACACCACCGGCAAGGGAGTGCACGGGTTCACCCTTGACTCGGGCGTGGGAGAGTTCTTGCTCTCGCACCCGGATCTGCGCATCCCCAACACACCACGGTACAGCAGTGTCAACCATGCTTATGAGGCATTCCGATCCGAGGGAGCAAAACGGTTTGGTCGCTGGCTCCAGGGGATCGACGAGGAGGATCCACGCGAGCCCCTCTCTGAACGGTACTTCGGTGCTTTGGTAGCCGATTTCCATCGAACCCTGCTGAAGGGCGGTATCTTCTACTACCCGGCCGACTCCCGCTATCCCGAAGGGAAGCTGCGCCTCGTGTACGAGGCCAATCCCCTTGCCTTCATCGTAGAAGAGGCCGGCGGATACGCATCGGACGGACTCCAGAACATCCTCGACGTCGAACCACGTGACCTGCACCAACGGACGCCCCTGTTCATAGGTGACCGGGTTCTGGTCGAGAAGGCGGAGCAGTTCATCGCCAAGTTCGATTGACAGGATTTCGAGCAGTAGGCATCAGATAAGACAGGAGAAACTAGAGTGAACGAACATGTGAACATAACCAGCTTGCAAGAGATGAATATGGAGGAACTGCGTGAGCTGGCCAGAGATTGGGAGGTTTCCGGATACAGCAGCCTGAAGAAGGACGACCTCATCATGCGCTTGCTGCAAGCCAAGACGGAGCGCGAGGGGCTCATCTTCGGGGGCGGTGTACTGGACGTCATTGACGATAGCAAAGGATATCTAAGGCCCGACGCGTACAAGCCGAGCTCCGACGACATCTATGTGTCATCTTCGCAGATCCACCGGTTCGGCCTGCGAACCGGCGATCTGGTCGTGGGTCAGGTCCGACCGCCGAAGGAGAACGAGAGGTACTTCAGCCTGTTGCGCGTGGAGGCGGTCAACGCACGAGATCCGGAGGCAGCTAAACGCCGTCCGCGCTTCGAGTCGCTGACTCCCATCTTTCCTGACGAGCGCTTCCTCCTTGAGCGCCCGCGCGGAAACACCACCGTCCGCCTGCTCAGCATGATATCTCCCGTCGGTAAGGGACAGCGCGGACTCATCGTGTCACCACCCAAAGCGGGTAAGACCACCGTACTCAAGCACATTGCCAACGGCATCACCAACAGCCATCCCGAGGTCTACCTGATGGTCGTGTTGATCGGTGAGCGACCCGAGGAGGTCACCGATATGGACCGCTCGGTAAACGCGGAGGTCATCAGCTCCACCTTCGACGAACACGCGCGAAACCACGCACAAGTGGCAGAGACGGCCCTGGCCCGGGCCAAACGCCTCGTCGAGGAAGGGCAGGAGGTTGCGATCCTTCTCGACAGCATCACTCGGCTCTCTCGAGCATACAACCTGGTGGTCCAACCCAGCGGCCGCACCCTCTCGGGCGGTTTGGACCCGGCGGCTCTTTACCCCCCCAAGCACTTCTTCGGAGCCGCACGGAATATCGAGAACGGGGGCAGTCTGACTGTCATCGCCACCTGCCTCGTCGACACTGGGAGCCGCATGGACGACATGATCTACGAGGAGTTCAAAGGTACGGGAAACATGGAACTCCATCTCAGTCGCAGGCTCCAGGAGCGTCGTATCTTCCCAGCCTTCAATATCGAGCGCTCAGGCACACGGAGAGAGGAGCTGCTGCTCGACGACGAGACGCGGCAGAAGGTATGGCTAATGCGCCAACGTTTCCTCGACTCGCAGTCATCGGGGTACACTGAGGCTCAGGCGATGGAGGAGTTGCTCCAAGTCCTGCGCGGCACGAAGAGCAACGAGGAGTTCCTCAACTTGTTCGCTATGTGACGAGAGCAGGTGTGTTGCGCAAGGGCATCCGCTCAGGAGGTTGGCGGTAGCTCGGCCGTGAGAAAACCCCGGATCGCCTGGGCGACTTCCTCAGGTCGCTCCAACATGACCATATGACCGGCTCCTTCCACAGTTACCAGCCGCGCGCGTGGGATGTGATCAGCGAGAAAGCGCGCGTACTTGATCGGGGTCAGTTCGTCGGCGGTCCCGTTGACGACCAGAGTGGGCACCTCGATGCCAGCCAGGCGGTCCATTACGTCGAAACGGTCGCAAGCCAGGAAACAACCCAGCACCACGTGGGCACCGGCGTTCCGCAGGGCCCCTCGTCCTAGCTCTTTCACAGCCGCATCGGTTTCTGACGACCACGCGTACTCCGTGATCAGATCCACCGCACCCTCAAAGTCGGATGCGATGCCCTGCAGAATCGCTGGCGACACGCGCAGGCGCGCCCCCGTCCCGATGAGCACGAGCATAGAGATTCTATGGCGATGCTCCAGGGCCAGCGTCTGAGCGATAGCACCGCCCATCGAGTGGCCCGCTACCACAGCCTCGTGGATCTGAACCGCGTCGAGGAACGACACGACAGCAGCCGCGTAGCCGGCAACGGTCTTACACCCGTCTCCTTCTGAGCGGCCGTGGCCGGGAAGGTCCAGGGTGTAGACCGTCACATCCGGCATGCGGCGCAGCTCTGCGGGCCAATGGAGGCGCGATCCTCCTGCTCCATGCACCAGTACCAGTTTCGGCCCATGGTCGGGGCCTCGCTTCAGCGTGTAGTAGAGTTCACCAGCGGGCGTCCTGACGTGAGGCACGGCCGATCCTCTAGGGCTCCTGCTCTACCGATCTGCCCCCGCGGTGGGGAGCGTCGACAGTGCTCTGCCATGTACGGCCAACCGCATCGCCTCGCGGTCGTCCCAGGGATACTCTACGGTCCCTATCGGCATGCTCTGCTGATGCCCCTTGCCGCAGGCGATGACCACGTCCCCAGGGCCCGCCATATCACAGCCCTGTAGTAGCGCCCGGCCTCGATCTCGTATCAGCAGTAGGTCAACCCCCTCACGCTTCCCCTCGGCCGCGGCGGCCGCAGCGCCCTCCGCCATCACCTGATCGAGGCTCTCCGTCCGCGGATCGTCCGCGGTGATAATGACAACGTCAGCAAGCTGCGCAGCAATCCGCCCCATCAGCGCCCGCTTTCCCCGATCCCGTTCACCGGGGTTGCCGAACACAGCGATGACTCGCCCTCCTGCACCGGCCATATCCCGAGCCGTAGTGAGCGCCTGCTCCAGAGCGTTCGGCGTATGCGCGAAATCGACGATGGCCAGGTAAGGCTGCCCCTCATCGATCCGCTCCATACGACCGGGGATCCCCGACACAGATCCGATTCCGCGGGCGATCACCTCCAGGGGGATCCCGAGTGCTACACCCACGGAAGCAGCTGCCAGGACATTGTAGACGTTGTACCGCCCGATCAGCGGGGTCTCCACCGATACGTGACCGACCGGTGTTCGGAGCTCGAAACAAGTGTAGTCTGGCTGGAACTCCAGACCACGACCGATCACATCGGCCTCCCGCTCCAGAGAGTAGACGATCTGGCTGCGCGCACACAGGCGTCTCAGGTGAACGAATGAAGAGTCATCGCCGTTCAGGACACAAGCCTTCGGAACGCCAGGTTTCTGACACGAATCTCCGAGCGCCTCAAACAGCTTAGCCTTCGCCTGCCGATAGGCCGCGGCGGACCCGTGGAAGTCGAGATGCTCATGGGTGATGTTGGTGAGGACTGCTACATCGAAGTCGCACCCCGCCACCCGGGCCTGCGCCAGCCCGTGGGAGGTCACCTCCAACACCGCATGGCTCGCTCCCCGGTCAACCATCTGGCGCAGGCATCTCTGAATCTCCGGCGGATCGGGCGTCGTCGTGTGTAAGCCAGCCTCAACCTCGATCTCATCATCGCTCGCTGTCTCCGTCGAAGGCAGAAGCGTCCGAACCGTGCTGATCATGCCCGCCTTGAACCCCGCGGCGCGCAGGATCCCGTGGATCAGACTCACAGTGGTTGTCTTGCCATCCGTACCAGTGACGCCAACCATAGTCATCTGCCGTCCCGGCAGATGTTCCCAGGCAGCGCAAGACCAAGCCCAAGCCTCCCTGGCATTCGGCACCTGACAGTAACTGAACCCAAAGCCCTCGGGACCGAGGCTCAAGCTCCCCGGAGGAAGCTCCCCGACCACTGCCACAGCGCCGCTCTTCACTGCGTCGCCAATGAACTGGTGACCATCCACGTTAAGGCCCGGAATGGCGATGAAGAGATCGCCAGGTCCCGTGCGCCGCGAATCAGCCTGAATCCCAGCTATCTCCACGTCCTCACCAACCCAACTTACCACGGTGGGCAGCTGGGCCAGTAGGTCAGAAAACCTCATCCCTTCCTCCATCGCCAGCGCCGGCAGCGCCTATACAGACCAAGCAACGTTCCGAGAACCTCGAGATCACGGGGCCGGCGTTCGGGCCTGCATCTCCAAGGCACGATCAGTCTGATCAGTGAGGATCTTGTGGCCCAGTTCAGTGCCATACACCGTCAAGTCCGGGATCTGAGAGGGATCGTCCATCGCAATGTGTTCCCGCAAGTCGACCTGAAAGCGCCGGAAATCCAGCTGGTCGAAGAAGGTGTCCACTAGATGCACTTGCTGATCGTCCGCCGAGCGCAGGAACGCTCCTAACACCGGACCGATCCATTCCCAAGGCCACAAGCCCTGGACCTGTCCCGGGCTGAGTCGGTGTGGATCACGGCCCGTACCCAAGCTGATCAGCGTTGTCTCCTCCGGATCCCAGCCGAGCACGAACTTCGCTTCGTAAGCGGCCAGGTAGCACGGGTTCGAGTAGGCGCCGACACCTCCATCTACGTATCGTGCCTCCACGGGAGGGAAGAAGGTGGGTACCGAAGACGACGCCAGGACAGCCTTCAAGACAGGCCAGTCTGCGTATTCCTCCTTCCACGTCTTGACGAAGCGAGTGCGGTTCTCCATCAAATCGAACGTAGTGATGACGACATCAATAGGCGGATCTTCCCCCCACAGATCCCCCAACGTCCGCTCGCCGATGTACCTCCTCAAGGCCGACTCCAGAGCGTCTAGAGGATATCTGTACCGAACCAGAGGCCACGCACGAGTTCGCAAGGTCTTTCGGAATACCACCTCCCCGAACTCCGTGTAGAGCCGGTATATCGCCGCACCGCTCAGTCCAACGCCTATCCCTGCAGAGATAATCGCACCCGTTGAGGTTCCAGCGGCCATCTTGAAGATCTCTCGCGAGGGTCGACCCAGGTGGTCCTCCAAGATTGCCAGCGCGCGAGCGGGAATCACACCCTTGATCCCTCCCCCATCAATGGCGACGGCTACGTGCTCACGGAACGGTCTCACCTGGGTCCTCCTTCTGCTGCGGGTAAGCCGGGACATTCCCCGGACGACGGACGGCTTGCTCCATTTCCCGATCACCCGCCCTTGCGGGTGGCTCTGGGCAACCACTCCCAAAGGCGGGACTCAACCGTGTGGAGCAGGGTCCCCTCCCCGACGACTACCCTCGTCCGTCCGGGTGTGTGTGCATCCTCCCAGAATAGCGCGGGCTCCTACGGATCCTAGCTCAGGAAGTCCCGCAGCTTCTGGCCCCGGCCGGGATACCGGAGCTTTCGCAGGGCTTTCGACTCGATCTGGCGAACTCGCTCCCGAGTCACCTCAAAGGCCTGACCGACCTCCTCCAGCGTGTGCGTCTTCCCGTCCTTCAATCCGAATCGCATCTCCAGTACAGCGCGCTCGCGGTCGCTGAGGACTTCGAGCGAGGAACGCACCCGCTCCTTCAGCAGTTGATCGTAGGCGGCATCGGCCGGCCCCTGGATGCTCTCGTCCTCAATGAGCTCCCCCAGCACGCCATCCTCCTCTGCACCCACTGGCATCTCCAGCGACATCGGCTCGAGCGAGATGCGGAGGACGCGCCGTATCTCGTCGGAAGCCACGTTCAGTTTATGCTTCAGAGCAGGCGTCATTGACTCGTCGTCTTCCAAGGCCTCCCGAATGGCCGCCTTCTCCTCCGAGCTCAGCAGGTCCGACTCCAGGGCGAGTTCTTTCGACGTGGCCTCACGCCCGAACTCCTGCACGAGGCGCCGCTTCAGCCGAATCAACCGGTTGATCTTATCCACCATGTGGACCGGAATACGGATGGTGCGCGCTTGATCGGCGATGGCCCGGCTGATCGCCTGTCGGATCCACCAAGTAGCGTAGGTGGAGAACTTGAAGCCTTTGGTGTGATCGAACTTGCGGATCGCTCGCATCAGTCCGATGTTACCCTCTTGTATCAGATCCAGGAAGGAGATACCCCGTCCCGTATAGTTCTTGGCCACACTAACCACCAACCGCAGGTTAGCTTGCGCCATCAGCTGTTGAGCCTCCAGGGAACGGGCCTCTACAGCTTCCCAGCGGGCCGGAGGCCTTTCGAGAGCTACGGTGCTCTCCAACTGGGCGGAGTCCGGGATCGCGCCCCGCAGTTGCCACACGTGGCGGACCGCATCGAGCGCTGGTCTGGGTAACACGTACAGGGCCCGGAACACACCGAACAGTCCATCGGCCAGTGCCGTCCGCCCGTCGTCCTTCGAACTCGTCCAGCCGTGCTCCTCGAGGAAGAAGTATATGTACGATGAGCTGTCGGGAAGAACGAAATCGTGCAGCATCGCCGCCTCGGCCACCAGGGCACCAAGGTCGGGCGGAGTCAGGCCGAGCTCTTCGCACCACCTCTCAACCGAGTCCCAGGCGGCATAGAGGTCCTGAACGACAGCATCCAGCACGTCCTGCTCCCCCCCTGCCTCGCCTTCGCCTGCGACTCGCTCTCGGATACTGCCCAAATAGCTCCCAGCCGCCCGTTGAGAAGAGAGCCAGATCTCCTCGTGATGGTTCAGAAGAGGCACCTGACCGATCTCCAGCAAGTACATCCGCACCGGATCATCCGTGGACTTGATCAACGATCGGTCCACGATCTCGTCGGGTTCCTGCTCGATCTCCTCCAGCTCCTCCGAAGTGGGCTCTGCCTCGTCCAGGCTCTCCTCGTCCTCCTCGTCGCCGGCCATCTCGACCAACACCGATGGAATACCTTCCTCAGACGACTCACCAAGGGATTCGAGGACAGCTCGAAGCTGCTCCACAATCTCGTCTTGCTGGACCGGCGCGGACCTATCTTCCTCAGTCATCGTAGCCTCATCCAGTGACCTCGCCTGTTACGCGCGGTCACATCATCTCCCGAGACGCTGCCAACGCCTGTTGCGTCTTCAGCAGCCTCCTGGCGTGGGCCAGGTGAGCCTGATCGTACTGCTTCCCTCGCGCATCACCCCCCTCCTGCGCCTCCAGCATCAGCATCTTCAGATCCTGCACCAGTTGCTTGAGACGACGCTGCCGCAATCGGAGCAGGGTCACCACCACATCCCGCAGCAGTTGATCATCCGCAAGCCTGGCATCATCGGGCTCGCACAACTCAACCACCCATCGATGTACGTCAGCTGGCAACTCGTCCCGCAGCATATCGACAGAGACGGAGGGCCGAGAGTCCAGAAGCCCTTCCCAGGTCTCGAATATCGCCCGCAAACTCGCTCGCTCGAAGTCCTGTGCCTGTATCGGATCCAGGCCCCGATCCTGCAGCAAGCCATCTATCCGAGATCTGAGACCCGGGCGACGAAGCAGTACGGAAAGGCAATACCCTTCGAGCAGCTCATCCGGTTGCTGGTCCACAGTCTGCTCCGCATCCGAGTCTCCCCCACGGTCGCTCCACGACCTTCGATCCACGCCCACCCGGCCCCGCTCCGAGCTTCGCAGGCGAGCCAACACGGCGCGCTCATTCACCCGCAGCGTTCGCGCGATCTTCTGTGCATAATCGTCTCGTTCGACCGGATTCGAAACGGCCCTTACAACGGGCAGCAATTCGTCCACAATGTGCGCCTTAACCTTCGTGTCCTCAAGGTCGGCATCCTCCAGCAGGAGCTGGAGGTAGAAGTCCACCACCGAGAGTGCCTCCTCGACCAGTCTCGACCACTGATCGGGCGCCTCACGGATCACGTCATCGGGGTCCATTCCCCCCGGCAGCTGCAGAACTCTTATCTCTGCTCCCAGGCGGCCCTCGTACCCG
>SKLM01000128.1 GCA_007123205.1 Thermoflexales bacterium | reverse complement strand
TCAACGCGGACGAGGATGAGGGTCTCGAAGTCACCCGACCCTTCATACTGGACCTCGATGCCCGTACGCTCCGTAAAGGGCGCCATCGAAGCCTGGAATCGACGCGCGTCCTCGTCGACGAACGCGCCGAAGATAGTCACGACTCTTCCTTCTATCGTTTCTCCGTCCGGGTCGTCCACCTCTGGCGCTGGCTGACCACAGGCCACCAACACGAGAGACAGGACGATGATGAGACTTAGCACGCTCCACAACGTCTTGTTTGCCAACATGTCTGCTCTTCCTCCTTCAACTTGCTTGAGATTCTGTCCACCTTAGCTCATCTGTCTTCCTCATACACCTGAGTGACCAAATGTCAGGGGTTCGTCTCAGTCTCACCTCCTCGCAAACACCGTCTTTCTCTCTGGTGCATCGGCACCGAGAGCTTGCATCGCTACTACTCTCCGTTCCATAGCGTGCGGGGCTAAGCAATGTTCCGGCGCTGGTGCCCTCACAGACGGCCTGTGGATGACAGGACGTTTCGGTTCCGCCTGACGAACACGGCGCCTTGACTGTCGTGAAGCTCGATCGGCTGATCTGCACCCACCACCTCCAACCCTGGAGTCGCCAGCGCCAGTTCCCAGTCAATCGCCTCCCTGTCCGGTATCGGGAGCCCTTTCGGCACGATCGTGCATGAGGCCCCCGTCATGTTCGCCAGAAAGAGAATCGCTTCGTCTCCATCTGGCCCGTGGCGAAGGCCGTGGAATACCACGCTACCGTCCGCAGGGTGTAGGTAGTCGAAATGGTCCCTGGCCTGCAGATCCTTCATCAACCAGGGTCGAGCACGCCGAAACTCCCGCACGGCCAGGTTGAAACGGACCTGCTCGGCTGTCAGCCCTTCACTGTAGCGAGAGACGTTGCACAACTCGTGCACGTCGTCCATCCATGCCCTGGCGATTCCCTTCAACTCGTACGCTGAGAAGGGACGCACCGCCAGCGGCGGCTTCACCGCGTCCAGAATGGACACCACACCGCCAAGATCATCATCAGTGGCCCGCACAGCGCACTCCAGAACACGCAAAAAACGACGCAGCTGGTTCAGTTCGGCGAAGCCCAGCCCTTTCAGCCGACGGAACGAATCCGGCCGCGCGAAAAGCCCGTCGTCCACGATCCAATCCAGGAAGCCAGCTTCCTCTGAGACCACCTTGACACCGTACCGGTCGTCCGTGTTCCGCACGAATCCCCACGGGGACCGCGTGGACCCGTTGATGAAGTCCATAGGCACGCCTGGCAGAAACCCGTAATGCAGCAGCGTCGACGCCGGGTTGTCGTAACCGTTTCTGAAGATCTCCGGTAACGAGCTGCCCAGATAGGAGTTGACCCGTGCGTTCGTCTCCACCTGCGTGCCTCGCCGCAGGGTGTCGTGATTGGCGCATCCGCTGATCCACCGGCTGCCGAACTCCGCCATCTCCCGGATGCGCCACCACTTGGAGATCCAGAAGGTGAACAGGAACGGCGTATTATGGGCAAACGTCAGCGGACCCCACTGGAAGACGTCGGGTATCTGCTCGATGACCTCTCGGTAGGTTGAGGCGAGCTCCCAGTCGTCTCGCGGCCAGGGACGACCATCCTCGAAGATCATCCACGGACGGTACCGTTGACCGGCAACTTCCTGCACCACATCGTTCATCAGGCGGAGATAGTCGTCGTCGTGGCGCATCGTCCCGGTCTGGGGGTCCCAGACCTTGAAGTCCTGGGCTCCATCGACCCGGACACCGTCAACCCCGTAGTTGTGTTTCCGCCGTTGCATCTCCAGGAGGAGCGCCCGCACCACTGGATCCCCGAAGTTGACGTTCTGGCCGTACATGCCTGATCCGCCGGAGAACCGCTCGTTGAGTAGATCCAGCCCCTGGTTATCTATATGTCCGTACACGACGTCGAGGATCACCTTGATGGGATTCTCCGGGAAGGTGTGGAGCGCAGCGACGAAATCGACCAGCTCATCGGGCCGCCTGCTTCCTAGCACCACCGGGTTGATCGCCGACGTGGCGAACAGCAGGACGTCGTACCCCCAGTTCGTCATATCCGGGCGGCGCAGATAGACCTGGGCCGTGTCGGCCGCCGGATGGTTGGGGAGACGTTGCCATAGGGGAGGACCCGATTCATACTCGATGGTGGGAGCAATGGGCATCAGCTGTACAGCATCGTACCCCACGTAGACTTCCTCGGTCGGCGTCAATCCCTCGCCGCGGCGGATCCTCTCCGCTATGGCCGTGTAGATGTGGGTCAGGCCGGCCAGGGTACCCTCTGCCGATCCGGTCCCCACGTGCACCTGCAGGATGTTGGTGGGGGCTTTCACCCGGGCCACACCGTCAGGATCCGAATCCGCGTCCAGGTCCGAGAAGTAGCTCCGATCTCTTCGTTCCCGCTCCAACCGGTCCATGTCATAGAACTCGGCCGGGGCGAAGGACCCGAAGGGAAGCGAGTACGCCAGGTAGTCCCGGATCACGTGCCACCTGCCGTCCCTGTCTGCATACCGGACCTGGTACAGCGTCCCCATCCGATCGCGCTGCCCCGGCTCCATGCCCGTGACTGCGCCCCAAAGGAACTCGCCCTCCTGCATCAGCGGTACGTCCAACCGGCGAAAGCGTACCTGCTGGTGATCCGCTCTCAGATCGACCCGGTCCAGGGGGGTTAGCAGTTCCAGGAAGACCTGCTCTGTCGTGAGGTCCCGCTCTAACAGCTCCGGTGCCCAGAAACCGACCTCGGCACATCCGTCCCGTTGGTGGGCTCCCAGCCGCCTGGCGATCGTCCGGGCTGCCTCGAAGGGAGACGTCGCGTCGCGCTGGACAGCCCTGGCCCAACTGACCAGGTCTCGCGTACGCTCCGGCAGAAGCCGCGGCTCTGCACACGCTGGAGTGCCCACTGACAGGTCCACCTTCTGTTCCATACTCCCTACCCTCGGGCCTCTGGTGAATCCCAGTCCTCTGTCGTGCACCCCACTCGGGATAACCCGTCGCTGCCCCGGAGACCAGCGGCGTGGAAGCGCTTGCATCCGATGCCCAATTCTAGCACAACTTGAGGGCCTGGGACTGGAAACGCTTACATTATACACTATCACTATCCCCTTGTCAAGGCCCAATTTCTGCGATAGCCTGCTTTCCCCCTTGCCTTTTTCGGCACTTCGGTGTATACTGTTCCCAGATAGGGACAGAACGTGTAAGGGCTTACATCAGGCGAGGCGGTGTCCGGAGAAGCGTAGCGACTGCGGCTTTGCCTGTCAAGTCTATGTCTGGGGCGTCGGCTCCACAGGTCGAAGAAGCGGATGCGGCAGGGGCCCGAGCCTCAAAGCTGAGTCTGAGCATATGTTCTCTGATAGGGTGCTCCCCGTGAGCCTGGGCCACCCGTGAGAGACGTGAAAGGCCAGCCAGGGACCGGCTGACGAAGGTATCTGATCACGAATCCATCTGCGGGCCGAGCTATCTGCGGACCAGAAAAGAGCAGCGACCCGGGCTGTGCACAAGGAAGCGTTAGTAGGGGAAGGTATCTGTAGCCGAAGGCCAGGTTCCCGGAGAGTCCCTGAAGGTATGGCAGCGGGCGCTCTCGTTTTCCGTGACCGGGCGGCTGTCTGCTGCAGGAATCTGAACGATATCTTGTTCTGCTGGAACGTCTAGCGAACCCGGGCACCTGCTCCGTACTTGCAGTGGGGTCCGCCATAGTGCACGAAGATGATCCAGATGTTAGGGGTGAACATGTCGCCGACCATTGACGAAGTAGCTGAAAGATCCGGTTTCTCTACGGCCACCGTCAGCCGGGCTTTGCGCGGGCTGCCCAATGTGGCTCCTTCAACCCGGGACCACATCCTGCGGGCTGCTGAGCAGCTGAACTACTCCATCGACCCCCATGCCTCGCGCCTGGCCACCGGGCGCACCATGACGGTGGGCATCCTGGTCCCGCTCGTCGATCAATGGTTCTACAACAAGGTCTCCACCATCGCTGAGGCGGTGCTGTCGGCCCACGGCTACGACGTGCTTCGCTATAGCATCACCGGTTCCGAGAGTCGCGCTCAGCTTCTCCGACAGATCGCCACCAGCAAGCGGCTTGATGGGCTCATCATCGTCACCACGCCTCTGGACCGGGACGACGAGCGCTTGCTGTCCGACGCAAACCTCTCGGTCGTGACCGTGGAGACGGTCACCGCTGCCTTCCCCTCCGTGGCGTGCGACAACCTCACCGCCGCTATGACGGCCACACGTCACCTCGTCAACCTCGGCCACGAGCGGATTGCCATCATATCCGGTCTGGCTGACGATCCCATGCGCTTCCCCATTCCCCGGGATCGTAAGAAGGGCTATCTTCGTGTGCTGCAGGAGAACGACATCGAGTTCCGGCCCGAGTTTGACGTGCCGGGCAATTTCTCATACGAGGGCGGCGCGGAAGCCATGACTCAGTTGCTCTCCGTCCGTCAATCGCCCACCGCCGTCTTCGCGTTCTCCGACGAGATGGCCATCGGCGCCTTGAAGACAATCCGCGATCTGGGACTGCGCATTCCCCAGGACATCTCGGTGATCGGCTTCGACGACCACGACGTCTCCAAGTATGTCGGCCTGACTACCATACACCAGCCGGTGGCACAGTACGGTGACATAGCCGCTTCGATCTTGCTGAGCGTGCTGGCCGGGGAGACGGGGGACGGAGGGTTCAACCGAGAGCTTCCCGCCAGACTGGTGATACGCTCCACCACCGGGGCCGCCCCTGCCTAGCCCCCCAGCCTCCCGCTCGCCCCGCGCCGTCACCGCTCCGGGCGGGTCTGTGACCCGCCCGCTGCCGCAGGCATCTGCCGCATCCGGCGCCTGACGTGGCCCCACAGAAGCGTGAGCTATCCCAGCGGCAATCCAGCCCGGCTTCCGGACGCAGCGAGCGGGCCTGCCTTCCCGCTACCCGCGCCGAAGGTCCCTGTTGAAGGGAAGCAGGGCCACCGGAATCAGCTTCAGGTGCTGCTTCGCGAAGGGAATCCCGACAATCGTGATGCCCAGCACCACCGCGAAGAACAGGTGCGTCAGCGCGATCTCCCACCCGAACAGCACGATCCACAACACATCGAAGACCAGCTTCACCGGCCCCTGTTGCTCCGCCTCGACCACCTTCTTCCCGAAGGGTGCGAACGTAGCTCTGCCCAGTCGGATCGACTGCAGCCCGAACGGAATGCCGACGATCGTCAGGCAAAGCAGTAGTCCCGCCAGGATGTACTCAATCCCGGCGATCAGGCCTCCGAACAGCAACCAGATGATATTGCCTAGCAGACTCATGTTCTCCTCCTTCTCCCGTCCTGTCCCCGACCGCCGCCAGCCGCGGGAGCCCTGGCCGATCCCTGGCGCCTGCACTTAAGCGCTCCCGTCTCTTGTCCTGTCACATTATACCGCGTCTAGCCACTACTCCGCGAGCGATGCAGCGGGAGCGTCACACACACTGGGGACAAGCTCCTGGAAGGCGGATGAGGCTCATTGGAGAGCCAGTCCACGAAAGAACTGTGCCATGGGCAGCTTCTGGATCTCGTACCCCGCCAGTTCCAAAGGACACTTGCCCCGGATCCGCTCCTGGGCATCTTCGGAGAAGGGCGTGAAGCGATAGGCCTTCTCGAACACGCCGAGATGGAGTCGAGCGCTCCCGATGTTCTCGAACCCACAGAAGGTTTTGTAGTGTTGGGTGAAGATGCGAATCACTCGTTCGACGGCGTTGTTGGTGGTGGGAACGATGCGGCTCTCAATAGCGTTGATCAGAGGGTCCCAGTGGCGCTCCAGGAAGTCGAAGATGGCTGACGCCTCCGGGGTGTGAGTCTCGAAGTGCTGACGTTGGGCCACCACTTGCTCGTAGCGCCGCTGGGCCGTGCGCTTGGTAGACGCATCGAAGATGGCATCGATCTCCCCCAGCAGTTCTTTCACCTCTGGATAGGTCTCAGCATAGGCCGTGCCGTACGCCTCTTTGGCACGTTCGCGCACTTCTTGCAGGGCGTGGAAGACGCACTCGTGGTGGGCAGCTTGGGGGAAGACCTGGGGGACCACATCCCGGGAATCCACACGCCCGTCGGTGACCACCACGCGGGGATGATATCCCTTGGCCCGCAGGGCCAGCAAGAACGCCCGAGCGCTCTGCTTGGTGTTGAAGGGGCAGATCTCGATGTGCAACAGGTCGTACGTGTAGGCATCCACAGCGAGGTAGACGTACATCCAGCGCCTCATCTTCCCTTCCGGCTTGTCGTTCTTGGGCACCATCGCGTACTTCTCGTCGATGCCCACCACACCGCTTGAGCGCAGTACCCCAAACAGAGCCGCCACCGGTTGAAGTTACCCCCAGAGTATGTACCACTCGGAGCTGTGTTTATTGTGACCCTCTGGCCACCGCGACGGGCCCCTAAGAGCCCGACGTCGTCGTCGCCGTAGGGGCTGTTGGCCCAGGCAGATTGGTGAAGGTCTTGGACTTGCAGGCTGAGTTTCGGCAGCGGTAGCGATAAACGGCTACCTGCTGGACCTTTCCCTGATCGTCGACATACCGCTTCCACCGCGGCGTGCGACTCTTGCGCGAGACCTCGGTCGTGCCGCAGTAGATGCAACGCACCGTCCCATCCTCTACTTCTTCCCAGTGACCCAACAACACCCGCTCTATCCTCAGCATCCAGGGCAAAGGACGAACCGTCGAAGCCGGTCGGAGATCTAATCCGTGACACAGGGCTCCCGGGTCCGCCAGTCCGATCCGCTCCTCATCCCTCAATCCGCCCAGTGCCTCCAGTCGCTCCACCAAGCGCTCTATCTGCGCCAGCAACTACTCCACCAACCATTCATCCCGTGGCCGAAAACCCTCAGCTCTGACGTGATAGACTTCCTGCAGACGCTGCCTCAGGCGTGT
>SKLM01000431.1 GCA_007123205.1 Thermoflexales bacterium | reverse complement strand
TGCGCCCAGCGGCCCTGCTCCACTTTGCGCACGAGCTCTCCCAAGGGGACGGCGTCCTCCCGGCGAAAACGCCCGCTTGCCAGTCGGGTCAAACGGGTCACATAGGCGCCGCAACCGAGCCTCTGGCCGAGATCGTGAACCAGGACTCGCACATAGGTGCCGGGCGAGCATCTCATCTCCAGCGTACAGGTGGGCGGGTTCCAGGCCACTAACTCGAGCGAGTAGATCTGCGCGGGTCGCGGATCACGCTCTACCTCCACCCCACGACGGGCCAAGCGATAGAGCGGTTCTCCCTTCCTCTTGACGGCCGAGTACATGGGCGGGACCTGCTTGATGGACCCGCGGAAGTGGTCCAGGACCGCCTCGATCTCGCCCCGGCCCACATCGACAGGTGACGTCGCGACGATGCTTCCTTCGGCGTCGAAGGTGTCGGTCGCTATCCCCAACCGAGCATCCGTTCGATAGGTCTTCGGCGTGGCCATCAAGAACTCGGCGATCCGCGTAGCGGTCCGTCCGACACACACGAGGAGGACTCCGGTAGCCAGAGGGTCAAGGGTGCCCGCGTGGCCCACGCGGGGGATACCGGTGAGCTCGCGAACCTTTTCTACCACGTCGTGGGACGTCCGCCCCCGCGGCTTGTCGAGATTGAGGATTCCCTCAGGCATGGCTGGGTCGCTGGCATCGCAGTTCGCGCCGTAGAACCTCCAGTACCCGCTCCTCCGCCGCCTCCAGGGGTCCTTCCGTCTCAAAACCTGCGGCGAGGACGTGCCCCCCTCCCCCGAACCGCAGGGCCACCCGGGCCACGTCAAAACCGGGAGCAGCGCGCAGGCCCACGTCGATGGCCCCATCCTCCCGCTCCACGAGGACCAACGAGACCCGCGCATCGTCGGCGCTCAGCAGAAAACTGGCGAGACCCGCGTCGCTATCTCCCTGGTAGCCGACTCGACGGCGCATCTCCAAGGACAGACAGCTCCAGACGATTCCGTCTTCAAAGCGCAGCCGGGAGAGTGCCGCTCCCCAGAAACGAACGACAGACATAGGCCGGCGGTCAAGGCCGTGATGTGTGACGTAGGGCAGGGAAGCTCCAGCGTCCATCAACCGCAGGGCTGCTCTCATCACCCGAGAGGTCACATTGTCCGTGCGAAAACCCCGTGTGTCAGTGACAAGGCCGACCAGCAGGCAGGTCGCCAGCGTCTCATCCAGGCAAACTCCCAGATGGTCCAGCAGACGCAGAACAAGCTCGGCGCTAGCTGCTGCCTGAGGATCGACCAGGTTGACGTCGCCGAAGTTGACGTTCGTCACATGATGGTCGATATTGATCAGCGGATGCTGATCAAAGTGAGGGAGCTCCTGAAACCGGCCCATCCGCGCTGGATCCGAGCAATCGATGGCGACGACCAGATCAAAGAAGTCGTCCACATCCTGAACCACGGACTCGACGCCCGGGATATAGTTGAAGGAAGAGGGAACGGAATCGGCGCAGGCTGCAATCGGCGACAGCCCCTTCGATCGCAGGGCACGGGCCAACGCGGTCAGACTGCCCAGAGCGTCGCCGTCGGGAGCGACGTGACAGACCAATAGGGGTTGCTCGGCCTCCTGAAGGAGTTGACTAGCTCGCCTCAGAGTCGCTGTCTTCGTCACCAAATCCCAACTCGTCGAGGATCGAGGAGATGCGTTCACCGCGCTCTACCGAGCGGTCATAATGGAAGACCAGTTCAGGGGTCTTGCGCAGTCGCAGTTGTCGCCCCAGCTCACGTCGGAGCCAGCCGGCGGCACTCTCGAGTCCTTCCCTGGCCTCGTCGAGGGCATCCTCTCCCCCCAGGGTGCTGAAATAGACGTCCGCTCGCGCGGCGTCGGGAGTCACCACCACGTCGGTGATGGTCACCATCTCCAGGCGGGGATCCTTCGTCTTCCGCTCCAGAAGGATAGTTAGGCGAACGTGGACTAAGTCTGATATCCGGCGTTGGTATTTCTTCCCCATAGCGATCCAACCAATCGGCTCTACTCTAACTGCTTCTCCCGTTCCTCATAGAACTGGATCACATCGCCGATCTCGAAGTCGTCAAACCCGGCCAGTCCGACTCCGCACTCGTACCCCTTCCGGACCGTGCGCACATCCTCCGCGAAGCGCTTCAGCGACGATACGGGCCCATCGTGAAGCTGCTCACCGCCCCGGACGACCCGAGCCCTCGCGCTTCGCCTCGCTTCCCCTTTGCGGATGTAGCTTCCGGCCACCGTGCCGCGATCGGGGATGTGAAACGTATCCCGTACCTCCGCCTCGCCGACCAACACCTTGACGTAAGTCGGTTCGAGCAGTCCTTTGAGGGCCTGATCGACTTCATCGATGAGCTGGTAGATGATGCCGTAGGTTCGTATGTCCACCCCTTCGCTCTCCGCCAGACGACGCGCCGCTGGGTCTGGCTTGACATTGAAGCCGATGATAATGGCCTGGGAGGCTATGGCCAAGTTAACATCCGACTTGCCGATGTTGCCGGGCGCGGCGTGGAGGATGTTGACCTTCAGCTCCTCATCGCCCAACTGCTCCAGCGATGTGACGATAGGGTTGATGGAGCCCTGAGCGTCCGTCTTGATGATCAGATTGAGTTCCTTCTTTCTTCCCGCCTTGATGCGGCTGGCGAAGTCGTCGAGGGTAAACGTCCTGATCGGCCCGGGAGCCTGAGCTGAGAGTTCCTCTTCGCGCTGTGCGACGATATCGCGCGCAACACAGGACTCCGAGACCACTTTGAAGATCTCCCCCGCATCAGGGACATCCGACAGCCCGAGGACCAGCACGGGGGTGGAGGGTCCAGCCTCCTTTACCGGGTTTCCATCTTGATCGATCAACTGGCGTACCCGGCCGCAACTCAGCCCTGCAACGATGTCATCCCCTATCCGCAGGGTCCCATTCTGGATCAGAACTGTCGCCGTCGCACCCCGGGTTCGATCCAGACGCCCCTCCAGCACCGTGCCCACGGCAGGCCGGTTGGGATTCGCCTTGATCTGCTCGGAGTCCTCGGTCACCAGGAGAATGGCATCCAGAAGATCTCCCAGGCCCGTCTTCTGCTTGGCGGACACGGGGATACACAGTGTGTCCCCGCCCCAATCATCCGGGATCAGTCCCTGATCAGCCAACTCCTGTTTGGCTTTGTCCGGCTGGGCGGTGGGTAGATCCATCTTGTTCAGCGCCACGACAATCGGAACACGGGCAGCGCGCGCGTGGTTGATCGCCTCCATCGTCTGCGGCATAACCCCGTCGTCGGCTGCCACCACCAGTATGGCGATGTCCGTGGTATGAGCACCCCTGGCCCGCATCTCGGTGAAGGCTTCGTGACCCGGGGTATCGATGAAGGTGATGGTCTGCCCGTCGTGCTCTACCTGATAGGCACCGATGTGCTGGGTGATGCCGCCGGCTTCGCCGCCGGCCACATCTGCCTGACGAATGGCGTCCAGTAGAGACGTCTTTCCATGATCGACGTGCCCCAGGGTCGTGACGATCGGTGGGCGCGGCTTCAAATCGGCAGGAGGTTCATCGGCATAGAAACGCTCCCACAATGGCGTGGGCCCCTCCTCGGCCACTTCCTCCACCGCGACCCGAGCCTTCTCAACGGGTTCAAAGCCCATCTCCTCGGCCACGATGGCGGCCGTCTCGAAGTCGATCTCCTGGTTGATGTTCGCCATCACGCCGGCACTCATGAGCTCCTTGATGACATCGATCGGACTGACGTCAAGCAATTCGCCCAAATCACGCACCGTCAGGAACTCTGGGATTTCGACCACACCCTCTTCCCGAACCATCACTTCGTCACTCATCTTCACCCACTCCCTTCTCCAATGCACCAGCCTCCGGTCGGAGATCGGCCGCGTACTCCCGAAGCTGAGACCGAGTCTCTGCCGTCACGCTGGTCCGCAGCGCACGGCTCAAGTGCCCCTTCGACAAAGCCTTCTCCCAACAATCACTGATCGGGCAGATATAGGCCCCCCGGCCACTCCGCTTGCCCGTGTCATCTACAGCCAAACAGCCCTCGGGCGTCCGCACGATGCGCACCAACTCGCGTTTGGGCCGCACGCTGCGACAGCCGACGCAGGTCCGCTGAGGAATCCGCTTGCGCTTCCGGGCCGATCTGGTCATCCAGATATCTGCCTAGTAGTCGGCGAGCTCCGACCACTCGTCGAGCCCATCCTCACGCTTGCGCCGGCGGCGCGGAACCAGCTCACCGGTGTCCTCATCGAAGACGAGCTGCACGCGACGTCCTCGCTCTCGCTTGAGCTTCTCCTCGCGATCCATGGGCTCCTCGTCGTCGAAGAAGGACTCCGGCCCTTCTGGCGCGGGTTCCTCTGGCTCCTCTTCCGCTTCCCCAGGCACACCCTGCATAGCTCTCTGCAGGGCAGCCGCCCTGTCCACGGCCTCCTCCTCCTGGGCCGTCTCTTCCTCTGCTACCTCCGGCACCGGCTTCGGCTCTCCTTCCTCGGCGATGAGAGCTTCAGCTTCCTCTACCACCTCTGCGGTCGGCTCGTCCGTGACGTCTTCCTCAGCCAGAACAGGCTCCTCCTCAAGAAGCCCCAGCTCGCTGATGCCTTCCTTGACCTGCTCGACCGTCTTGGGACCAACCCCGTCCAGTTCCAGCAGCCCCTCATCGCCATCGACGATCAACCGCTCCATCACCTGACCCGCCGTGGTCAACCCGACTTCCTCCAAGCGCCCGACCATGCGCGTCCCCACGTCCATCTCCTCAACCGGCGTTTCGTAGGCCCTATCCGGGATGATCTCCCGCGCCCTCTCCAGAGCCTCGACACGCCCGCGCTCCTCAGCCTTGCGACGTTCTCGCTCCCCCTTCCGAAGAGCCGCATAGTGGTCCCACACACCCTCGATGACACGCCGCATCTTCAGCAGCTCCTCGCTGGAGTAGGGCATGTCCTGCTCCTCCTCGTGCCGCTGCAGGATGCTGGCAACAGAGGGAAGCATCTCGGCTGCCGAGCCCAGGATGGGGAGGACGTCCGTGTCTTCGTTGACCCGTTGCAGGGCCCAGGTAGCCGCCTCGCTGACGCCCTGGATGTCGATGCGATGATCACTCAGCTTGGCGGCCAGTCGGGCATTCTGGCCGGCGCGCCCGATCGCCAGGGAGAGTTGATCCTCAGGGACGACGACGCTCGCCGACGGCCGCCCGTCGGGATCCTCGTCGAGTCGCACACTGAGGACCCGGGCCGGGCTGAGAGCCTTGGCGATGAATGTAGCCGTCTCCGGACTCCATTCAATGACGTCGATCTTCTCGCCACCGAGCTCGTTGACGATGGACTTGATGCGCACCCCACGCATCCCCACGCAGGCGCCCACGGGGTCCACCCCTGGTTGGCGGGCCGCGACGGCCACCTTTGAGCGCGAGCCTGCCTCGCGGGAAATGGCCTTGATCTCGACGGTTCCGTTGAATATCTCTGGCACCTCGAGCTCGAGAAGCCGGCGCAGCATCTTCGGATGGCTCCGCGACAGCACGATCTTGGGGCCGCGGTTCGTGCTACGAACCTCGAGCACGTAAGCCCGCAAGCGCTGGTGAATGTGGTATCGCTCGCCTGGCACCTGTTGACTGCGGGGCAGAATGGCCTCCGCACCTCCCAAGTTGACCAGCACCACATTGGACCGCACGCTCTGCACCATGCCGTGAACAATCTCGCCTTCCTGCTCGACGTAGTGCTCATACTGCACATCGCGCTCGGCCTCACGGATTCGCTGGAGGATCACCTGTTTGGCCGTCTGCGCCGCGATGCGGCCGAAGTCCTCGGGAGTATCCTCGACGGTGATCAGTTCCCCCAACTCAGCGTCCGCATCGATCGTGCGCGCTCTCGTCAGGCTGATCTCCCAAGCGGGATCCGCGACTTCCTCCACGACCTCCTTGTCGACGTAGATTTTCGCCTCGCCGCTGGTAGGGTCGATCTCAGCCTTGACATTCTCCACGGTATTGGCATCGATGTTGCGACGATACGCGGAGACCAACGCCTTCTCCACAGCATCAAGCACGACTGCTTTGGGAAGCCCACGGTCACTGCATATTTCATTAAACGCCAATAAGAATTCCGACTTCATTCTGTTCTCCTGCCAACGGGATCTCCCCGCTCTCGCCCCGGGTTGAGCCCCAGACGCCGCTACCCTTACAGCAAAGCGTCGGGACACCATCCCGACGAACGCCACGACGTGCGAGTGCGAAACACCCCTACAAAAAAAAGTGGGGGTTCCCCACTTCGAAGGCTGCTTCTATCCGGACGAATTATAACACGGGCTGCCGCAACGTGCAAGCGAAACGGGCGAGAATGTAGAAAAAGGGGTGGTTGGCTCAATGAGGGGCCGATGGGCACGAAAGGGTGTGAGGATCCCCCCGCACGGCCCGGCCCACCGGTCTGGGCTCCTCAACGGGGGAGGTGTAGCGGCGACCGAATCCGGTCGGTACGGGTCTTCCCACACCATCAACTGGTCTAGCGCTGTCCCCACATTCCGTTGACATGCCCGGCGGGGTGCGCTATATTGGGCGCCTATGGTTCCAACAGGCGATCAGATCAAGCGGCACGCTCGGGAATTGGGCTTCGATCTGGTGGGCATCACTGAGCCCGACCCAGGGTCCCACGCAGGTTTCTACAGGGATTGGCTGAGCCGGGGATACCACGGCGAGATGAGCTACCTGGCCCGACCCGACGCTGTCGCCAAGCGAGCGGATCCGCGGCGGATCATGGCCGAGACCCGCTCCATCCTGGTGGTCGGGATGAACTACTACCAGGGCCAGCATCCCCCCACGGAGGCTCCCGTTGGCCGGGTGTCCCGCTACGCCTGGGGTGCCGACTACCACGACGTGGTGCTGACAAAGCTACAGCAGCTGGCCGACTGGATCGAAGGCCAGCTGGCCCAGCCTCTCGCC
>SKLM01000343.1 GCA_007123205.1 Thermoflexales bacterium | reverse complement strand
TTCGGCCCCCAGGTCGCCGATACCGAAACATCCTCTGCCCGGGTCAGCCACTTCTTCGGGGCCATCGCCATCGATCGATTCCGTGATCCTCAGGCATTCCGCCGTGATATGGACTCGATGCTCCAGCAGCTACGGGAGACTCCTGTCGCAGCTGGGGCCGAGCGGATCTACGTGGCCGGCGAGAAGGAGTTTCAGCATGAGGCTGAGGTCGCTGAGAGGGGAGTCCCCCTCACAGTTAAGGTCTATGAACGAATCTGCGCCATCGGCTCCGAGCAGGGGGTGGACCCACCCCCCGTCCTGTCCGAGGGCTTCGCATCGGCCTCCGGGCCCCCTGGGTGAGCCCCTTGACCGACCACCGGCCACGGGATGCCGCAGGGAGGAGCTATACGCAAGAGAGTTGTGACATGGGGAGAGATCACGATGCGGTTCTCCCGCCGCACACCCAGCGTCTCGCTCAGGCGCGCCGCGTTGACCTGACATGCAGCGGTACTGAGGCGAACCTCGCCGTTTCTCCGGCCGGATCCGGGTTCTCAGCCGCGCGGTCATCCAGTTTCCGCAGAATGCCCTCGCTGTCGCCTGGGCGCACCTCCTGAGCCTCCACGGGGTGGAGACTGATGACCTCATCGGGGGCGGGGATCGACTGGGCGTCTACTTCCCGGAACGCGAGGGGGGCTCAGCGCGGGGGTCAGGTCATCTACGATCGAGCCGGCTCCTCCCTGACGGCCCACAGCTGAATGCATACGCACCGTCTTGAGACTGTCGACCTTCTCCATGTAGGTGACTTCGCCCCGATCCGCGACCACAAGATGGACCGTCTCCTCCGTCACGTCTCGAAGCTCCCTGAGCAATGGTAATGCGCGGCGACGCAACGCCATGTCATCCAGAAGACTGCCGACCAGCTCGAGAATCTCAAAACCTAGCCGGTACTCTTTGCCAAGGCCGTCTCCCTCAGATAGCACGTATCCACCCACGGTCAGCGTACTCAACAGGCGATAGGTGGTGCTCCGCGGCATCTCCAGCCGTCGGGCGATTTCGCTGCACGACATCGAAGTGCGTGCGCCAACCAGGCAATCGAGGATGTCCATCGCTTTCTTCACGGTGAGAGTGACTGCCCTGTCCCCTGAACACATTCCCATATCCTTCGCAACGTTAGGGGTAGCTTATCACCGAACGCGCCCGCCCGTCTGGACGTCTCGGGGTCACACCGCTGAACAACACCGGTAAATGGGTGTAATGAGACGCTTGATGCACTCTGTCCGCTTTGGCCCGTTCTCCGTTCATCCGCAGAGCCAGTCCAAATCCTGGGAATCTGACGGCATGGTTGGCGCCAAACCCATCAACGGAGCAGCAGAACGTGAAGCAGCGAATGCCGCTGTCAAGGCATCTCTTCCCTGACCTCGACTATCCAGCTGATCACCTGAGAGACCATCTCGCTGATTCGGTCAAACTCGCCAGCTGCGATGAGGTCCTTCCTAACGAGCTTGGATCCGATCCCGACACAGGTGGCACCGGCCTCAAACCAGCTTCTGATGTTCTCTCTCGTCGCATCTACCCCGCCCGTTGGCATAAGGCGCATCCACGGACAAGGCCCACGCACCGCTTTGATGAAGGACGGGCCACCCAGGGTTGACGCGGGGAATACTTTGCAGATCTCAGCGCCCAGTTCTTCAGCCTCAGAGATCTCCGACGCGGTCCCGCAGCCGGGCATATACGGGACTTTGCGCCGATTGCATGTCTTGGCAACGTCTTGGTTCAACACCGGCCCCACCACGAAGTTGGCCCCGCTTGAAATGTAGAGCGCGGCTGTGGCCGGATCGATGACCGATCCTACGCCCAGGATGACGCCTGGATCGCCCTTCACAAAGTAACGTACCAACTCTCCGAATACCTGATACGCAAGGTCGCCACGGTTGGTGAACTCCACTACCTTGGCGCCCCCCTGAGAACACGCAGCGACGATCTTCTTGGCGACCTCGGGGTCGTGATGATAGAAGACGGGCACCACGCCCACTTCAACGACCTTGTTCAGTACCTCGAGTCTTGAGAAATGTGCCATCCGTAGTAGCCCCTCCCCTTTCTTACTAAGTGCGGACACCCCGCTTCTATTGCGGCCGACTCGCAAGACTATCGCGACACGCGTCCGGAAACATCGCCTCCCATCAACTCCTCAACCTCGTCGACCGTAACCAGGTTGAAGTCGCCAAAGACAGTGTGCTTGAGACAGGAAGCTGCGACCGCAAAGCTGAGAGCCGCCTGCTTGTCACCCTTGTAAGCCCTCAAGCCATAGATCAGCCCACCTCCGAAGGCATCCCCTCCACCCACTCGATCGACGATGTGAGTGATATCGTATACGGGAGCTTCGTAGAACTGCCCCTCGCTCCACATGATCGCCGACCACGTATTGTGGCTAGCCGAAAGCGACCCGCGCAGCGTGATCGCGATGATCTGCAGATTGGGGAAACGATCTCCCATCGCCTCACACACGAGCTTATAGCTCTCCGATTCCAGCACCCCGGATGTAACGTCTGTCTCCGGTGCCCTTATTCCGAATACCTTATCAGCATCTTCCTCATTGGCAATGACGACATCAACGAGTTCGACCAACTCGGGCATCACTTCTGATGCTTGTCTGCCCCACTTCCACAGTTTCGACCGGTAATTGAGATCACACGACACCGTGAGCCCGTTCCGATTGGCTGCCTGCACGGCCTGAAGGGTGGTTGTTGCCAAGTCCGGCGAGATGGCTGGCGTGATACCCGTCCAATGGAACCAATCAGCATCCGAGAAGATCTCATCCCAGTCCAGCGAGTCGGGGTCGATCGTGGCGATCGCTGAATGCGCGCGATCGTAGATGACCTTGCTGCCACGCTGGACACTGCCGACTTCCAAGTAGTATAGCCCCAGGCGGCTGCCACCACGAAGGACGTTGGCCACACCTACCCCACGCGCCCGTAGGAACGCCAGACAGGCATCCCCCAGATCGTTCGCCGGTAGTCTCGTCACGAAATCCGTCTCCAGACCGTAGTTGGCCAGAGAAACAGCCACGTTGGCCTCGCTGCCCCCGTATACGACGTCGAGGGATTGAGCCTGTGTGAAGCGCAGATACCCTGGTGGGGAGAGACGCATCATGATCTCTCCGAAGGTGACAACTTTCGACATAGCTAAGCCCCCTGTTAGATTAGGTTGTCATTGACGTAGCTTCACGCCCCACAGCACTACACCAATGCAGCGGAGTGGTGATCCAGGTAGAGAATGGAGTGGCGGTCCTGCCGGAGGGCCGTTGCCGAATCCCTGCGGGGCATCCTCCGGAAGCCCAATATACTCGTCCATATGTAACGCGACGACGCTATCCCAGTCGATATCGGGAAGCGTCGCCAGCACGGCCAGAAAAGCGTTTCGCGAGGGGCTGCGGCAGACACCACTGTCGCAGAACTGCGACATTAGATAGTCGCCCTCATCTGTGCCGCGACGGCGTTTGCAACGCCCGCGCCCATCTCGCGTCGATCGGGATAGACGTGGACCTGGAGGCTTTCTATCAGGAAGGACCTTGCCCATGAGGGAGGAGATCGCATCAGAGTACCCTTTCGAGACAGCGATTGTGTCTCCTGTCTGGTGATGATATGCTCCCCAGCACGCCCAAGAATAGCTACTAGCTCTCCAGCGGGTAAAAACGATCGTTCACTAGATGGGGAAGCCGTTCAGAATGTAGAACAGTGTACCACACGTCAGATGTCTGTCAAGAGTCCTTAACCAGTGAACCACCCACTCGCAGATCTGGTCAGGTTGGGCACAGGCTGACGTTCCCAGAAGCTGGTGCTTGCCAGCCTGCGCAGGCCGCCAGATCAAGAACTCGGTGACGAAGGGGGGAGACACCAGCTTTGCCCGGCCAGGGCGTTTCCGTTGCAGTCGGGCAGCTCGGGGTTGCTCACAATCACGAGTACAGTAACGCTGCAAAGCGTTCCAAGACACTCGCTGCCGGATCATTGTTCGAAGGCTATGTGTGCGAGCGGGCCGGGCCGAAAGCGACTTCCTGTGGCACCTGACCGAGCTTTCAATCGAGACAACTTCGGATCCATTCTGGTTCATCTCTACCGTGAGGCGGCGAAGAGAGACCGTCCAGAAGTAACTCCCAAGACTTGGACACTTCCCAGGCTGTTGTTGGTGCCATGTGGAGGAGCAGGGTAGGGAGCTATTGCCGATGTCCCTAGTACTCCGCTGGGGTGAGATACCCCAGCGAGCAGTGGATTGGCGTGTGCACATACACGTCATCCGAGAAGCGCCCGATCCGCTGCTATGTGTCCTGATAGTCAGCGCACTCAGACACGTTCGCCTGATTCAGAGGATCACCCGCCCCGCGCGGCCTGACCGCGGCACCGAGTAGATGCGAATGCCGGCGCGGTCATCTAGCATGCAGAGGAGACACCTCGGGCGGACGCCAAGGAGCCGCCCGGCCGCGGCGGCGTACCGGCGGGCCTGTACCTCGTATCCCTTCTCGTCCAGCACCCGCCGGAGCTGCGACGGGCTCCGCACCTCGTCGGTCTTGAACTCGACGATGGTCCATTCCCCGTCTCGCCGGTAGAGGAGGTCGATCTTCCCCCTCTCGACACGACCGCCCGCCTCCACGGTGTAGGGGACCTCGTGGAGCCGCCGTTCCGCCGTGTCAAGGATCTCAAACAGTCGACTTCCGCGCAGCCGCAGCAGCAGCCGGCGGCTGCGGCGCACGGCGTGGGCGATCTGCTCCCCGTCGACCAGCCCCGCCGCCCGGGCCCTGGCCCAAATCCACTGATCAAAGTACTCATCGTCCCTACTCTCCGGCAGGCGCCAGGCGGCCAGCGCCTCGTGCACCAGCTCCCCCACCACCCGCGCTGGCGCCTTCGGGCGAACCGCCCGCGGTACCACGGGCCAGACCCGCTGCGTCACCTCCCTCGCTGTCCCCTCCTCCGGCACGACCGGCTCCACCAGAGGCGGAGGCATGGCCACCCCGGCCGCGTCAACCTGCTCAGACAGCGAAACGGCGGCGGCGGGGTGGACGTACCCTGGCTCGTAGATCAGGCAGGCGACCCTCGTCTCCCCACTGCGGAGCTCCCGCCGGTGGACGAGGCTCCCCTCGTCGTCGTACGGGATTTCCATCTCATGGAGGCCCAGGGGACAGCCCAGCTGGCCCAGCCATCCGCCCAGTCTGTAGGGGGTGCCATCTTTCCTGATGCCTCCGACACATCCGCTGACGAGGAGCTTCTCCTGCACGCGGGTGGCGGCGACGTAGAGCAGCCGGTCGGACTCGGCGGCCCCCTGATCCGCCTCCCGCGCCTCGGCCAGCTGGTAGACAGCGGCCTTCTGCTCCCCATCCGGATCCTCCATAGGCAGTACCACACCCAGATCGGAATCCAGCAGCAGGCCGCCCCCGCGCCGCCCACGGCTCCAGGTCGCGTCACCCAGTACCACCACGGGGAACTGGAGCCCCTTCGCCTGATGGACACTCATGATCTGCACCGCGCCCCCGGCCTCGGCGCGAGCCTCGCCCTCCCGGGCACCGCTGATCTGCAGCCCGCTGAGATACTCGAGGAACGCGCCCACTCCGACCAAGCCGCTGGCGTGGGCGTCGCCCAGCAACTTGTCGACGTTGCGCACCGCCCGCTGCTGGCCCGCCTTGAGCAGCGCCGCACGGTAGCCGGTCGCATCCAGGAACGCCTTCAGAAGATCGCCCACCACCGTCCGCCCCGCCATGGTGTGCAGCTCGTGCACCAGAGCCACGGCCCGGGCCGCCCGCTGCTCGGCGGTGGCGTCGAACTCCCCCCCGCCCTGACGCAGCACATCCCAGAGGGGCTCTACGCGATCGCCGGGCACCGACTCCGCGTCGCGGGCCGACACGAGACGGTAGATGGCCCCGTCGGAGATCGCCATGGCGGGCGAGCGCAGCAGTCCCACCAGGGCCAGATCGTCCGTGGGATCGGCCAGGGCCCGGAGAGCGTTGAGCAGATCGCGGATCTCCGGCCGGTCGTAGAACCCGCGGCCCGCCACCGTCACGTAGGGCAGCCCGGCCTCGTCCAGCGCATCCTCGTAGGCGCCGAAGGAGGTGGAGGAACGGCAGAGGATGGCGACATCACCGTAACTCAGGGCGTCCAGCCCGTCACCCGCCGTCACCAGCTCAGCCACGCGGGCCACCACGGCCCGGCTCGCTCGATCGAGGCCGCCGGCACCTTTGCTGCCCACGGTCAGATGGAACTCCACGTAGGGGGCCTCGACTCCCGGGGCGGGCTGCTCGCGGTGGGGCGCGATGGGGGCGAAGGGCTCGGCCCAAGGCCGGTGGGGGTCGGGCTCCTCGCCCAATACGGGCTTGAGCAGGTCGTTGAGCGCCTGCACGAGCCCGCGATGGGCGCGATACGAGGTCCTCAGCTCCACACCGTGCCCGCCGGCCTGGACGATGGCCTCGCGCTCCTCACGGAAGACCGTCACGTCGGCACCCCGGAACCGGTAGATGGACTGTTTCGCATCACCGACGATGAAGAGACGTCCGGGTGCGGGGGAGGGCCCAGTCTCCCCGGCCAGGAACCGCACCAGATCGCGTTGGCGCTGATTCGTGTCCTGGAACTCGTCGACCAGGATCGCGGCGACCTCGCTCTCCCAGCGCGCTCGCACCGTTGGATGGTCCCGGAGGAGTCTCAGGGCGCCGACCTCGAGATCGTCGAAGTCCAGCGCCCGCTCGTTCTCTTTCGCCGCCCGGTAGCGCTCGCACGCGAAACGGAACAGGGCCCTCAGGCCGGGAAGCGTGGCCGCCAGCACTTCGTCGCGAGGATTCAGTTGGAGGGAGAGGAAGTCGGCGTGGTCCCGCCAGAGCTCCCGCAGCGCACGCAGCGCGTGCTTCACCGCCGCCCGCTCGGCCTTCCCAGCCCGCCAGGCCTTGTAGCTCCCACCCACCAGATTGATCTCATCCAGCTGCGAAAGGGAGGCCACCTGCTGCTCCATCCGCTCCCCTGCGGCGGCCAACCCCTCCGTGGGGCCAGGGGGGTGATCGC
>SKLM01000143.1 GCA_007123205.1 Thermoflexales bacterium | reverse complement strand
TCCGAGAGGATCCGCCTGGCCTTCGTGTGGTACGAGTCCGTGGCGACAAAGGAGTAGACGTACCCTCTCAGCGTCCCGTGGAGCCTCCGCAGCCCGTTCATTCGCTCCAGGAAGCCGCTCATCATCTCAGCTACGACTGCCGGCTTCCCGTCCGGCACATCTGCCTCCTCTTCGATGTGCCGCTCGGACAGATAGCCGCTCAGGTCGTCCAGGCCAGCCTTCAGCTCATGGACTGCCTCCTTGAACCCATCCGACTCGAGGCCGGGGTACACGTTGGACAGATCCCAATGCGGCAGCTCTCGTGACATCACGCCCCTATCCTCCCAACTCGTAACTACCGTTTCCCTTCCCTGTTCTCTCCGCTATCCCTGACCCGGCTCTGCCACCAAGCCGAGCCCCGGCGCGGCGCCCGCCTATGGTACCTACGACAACGCCGGAGCACAAGCCGAACGCGTGCCCCAACCAGCCGCTCTCCATCAGCCCCTACCCCTGTCCCGAGCCTCTGAGGTCTCCCAACCCGTAACCTTCAACCTTCAACCTTGGCTCTCCTGCAAGAACCCCTACACGCCCCGCGCACATGGGCGAGCCGCCCACTTTGCCCCGTGAGAGTCGTCAGCCGAGGGATGGGATCAACCAGAATCGCGCTTTTCGGCTACATTCCCTACGGTGAGCGAACGAATGACCTTATCTTCGGTAGAGCCAACCTTCAACCTTCAACCTGTCAACCTGCAACCTGCCAACCTTCCAATTTCCCAACCCTCACCCCCATTTCCCAGATGATATCCCAAACATCCCCTCTTGACAGAGTGCCTTGCAGGCAGTATACTGCTGGTGTTAAGGAAGCTATCACCACCCAGACGACCCGCTATGGACCAACCCCAGCACCGCCGGCCGACTCGCTGTACCGCTCTCCGTGCCGACGGCTTGCCCTGTCGGACCTCGGCCGTCCGCGGGACCGATCCGCCCCGCTGTGCGCCCCACGGCGGCGGCCGGGCCCCTGTCGGCGCGCCCCGCGGCAACCAGAACGCCCGTACTCACGGCCTCTACGCTTCTACCGTCATGCCGGCGGAGATCCCGACATCGGATCGCGTCATCGCCGAGCTCGCCGCCAGATACGTCTTACTCTCTCGCCACGTCGATCGCCTGCTTGCCCAGGATCACGCAGACGACAGGGAGCTCGCCCGTCTCTTCACGCTCTACTCCACCACCGCCTCTCGACTTGCGCGTTTGCTCTTGCAGCGCGAGGCGCATTGGGCCATCTCCGCCCGGCTTCGGACCGCTGTCGCCCTGGCCCCCCGTCATCGCTCCGGCGACCCGGGAGGCCAGCCATGAGGGGACCATTGTTCCTCACAAAAAAGTGTGGAACAATAGGAAACAATATCGCCTTCCAGACCGACGGGGACTCGGCCCTCGCGCCGGCTCCCCGTCTGCCGCGCAGGTTTCAGATTCCCTCTCGGCTCGAAACCGCTGTCCTAGAAGATCGGACCAGCGGGGAGGACAAGCGGGCCTGCCCCTCGGGACCGCTCTCCCGAGGAGCCGCTGGGGGCCGGGCAAGACGGGGTGTACCAACCGGGGTCGATGGTACGTCTCCCGGCGACTGACGAGACCGTCCAGGTGATCGATCTTGGGGGGCGATACGTCCCGGGGCTTCGACTGGCGCGGCCGTCTCTTTCACGTCCAGGCCGTGGAGCCCGGCTGGAGTGGTACAGGTCATTGGCTGCGCCGGGCGATCGACCGCCGTCTGTGCCCGGTGAGCTCCTCTGGGACCTGCAGCGCGGGAGCAGGCGTTACACCGGTCGCGGTCTATCAGCATCTGGGACGAGACGCTACAAGCGTGCGTCACCAGGTCGATCGCGCAGCGGCTCGCCATCCCTGGTTTCTCAAGCTGGTCTTTCGTGGTATCATGTCGCCGGATTGGGAGCCCTTTCTGTTGAACGTATGGTTGCTGTCTGCCGGTACTGACGTTGGGGACACAGATGCTTGGTCTGACCGTCGAACAACTCCTGATTCTCGTGGGGATCGGCCTGGGGCTGATCGTGCTGTTGGCCGCGCTGCGCTGGATCCTCAGCCTGGCCCGGGTCTTCCTCCGGTTGGGATGCGTGGGGATCATCGTCGTCCTGATCGTCATCTACGTGCTGATGTCGGGACTTATGGCTTGAGGGGTGGCCCCATGCCCCGAGAGGGTCGTCTAGACCTGCGTCAGTGAACCCTAGTCGCCGGGGGAAGGCTACCGTCGTGTGCAGAGTCCTGGCAGCGACGGGTCTGATCCGCAAGTTGTGCACACCGCCCTTGAATCTGCCCGAGGCCCTCTTCGCGTAGGACCTATGCCTATGTGGCGGCTCGGAATCACGATCCGCCTTTCTCCCGGCGGCGACCGGTTCCATCACAGGGGATCGGCTATCGGATGTGACGTGGCAGATGATGGTCGGGTGTGGGGCTTCAAGTACGTGGGTGAGGTTGGTGCTGCCGTGGCGCCCATCCCGCTGACCACCCTGTACCCGGCGATTACGCAAGCTCGACCGCCGGGGGCAGCGCCGTCTCTTCGTCGCTGTACCTGTGCTTCCGGAGGGGCTCTGCCGGTGCTCCGGGGGAATCGCCGCCTCATTCATCGTCTGGAGGAGTATGTGGCATCGGAAGGAGAGTGAAGCGTTGCCCGAACAGGTCTGCCAGCTGTGCGGGGAGCAATCGCCTCTCATCGCCGCGTCCCTGGGGCTCTGTCTCGGATGCATTCGCGAGCGGCCCGAGGAGGCGCTGGAGATCGGAGATCAGGCTCACGCTGCTGCCCGGCGCGACTTCGGCCTGCCGTTGCGTCCGCCACAGGCTGAGGATGGGCATCGCTGCGGTTTGTGCGTTCAGGACTGTGTCATCGGTGAGGGAGAGCGGGGATTCTGCGGGCTGCGAGAGGTCCGCGATGGCTTGCTCCATCACCTGGCCGGCACGCCGGAGCGCGGCTTGCTCCACTGGTACCGCGATGGCCTGCCCACGAACTGCGTCGCCGACCCGGTCTGCTCGGGTCACCGTCAGCGCGGCAGACACAACCTGGCTGTCTTCTATGCCTCCTGTACCTTTGACTGTCTCTTCTGCCAGAACTACCATTTTCGCGATGTCGATCCCGAGGGGGCGAATACCCGGTCCGCTAAGGGGCTGGCGGATCGGGCTAACGAGGACACCTACTGTGTCTGCTTCTTTGGCGGGGATCCGGCGAGTCAGATGGCCCACGCCCTGAAGGCGGCGGACCTACTGGCGGAGCGCGGGGTCGTCGTCTGCTGGGAGACGAACGGCACCGCCCGCTCAGTTCTAATGGACCGGGCTGTAGACGTGGCGCTGGAGACTGGTGGCTGCGTGAAGTTCGATCTCAAGGCCTGGGATGACACGCTCCATCGCGTTCTGACCGGTGCGAGCAACCGTCGGACTCTGGAGAACATATCCCGTGCGGCGGCCCGGTTCGACGAGCGACCAGATCCGCCCCTGGTCGTTGTCAGCACGCTGCTGGTGCCGGGCTACGTGGACTTGGCGGAGGTAGAGCACATCGCCAGCTTCGTGGCGGCGCAGAACTCTGCCATTCCCTACGTGTTGCTGGGCTTCGCGCCCCATTTCTTCCTTCCCGACCTGCCCCGCACCTCGGTTGCTCACGCGGAGGCGGCGGAGTCAGCTGCTCGCAGAGTGGGACTGGAGACCGTGCGGGTCGGCAACCGCCATCTGCTCTCGCAGGCCTATTGAGGCCGGGTCCCAGACCCGCTCGGGCGGGCGCAACTGGACAAAACGGTCGAAGCTCCTATAATCCGCAGTTGGAGTTCTTCTATGCGTTGTCCTGAATGCGATAGCGAGATCCCGGCCCAGGTCTCCCTATGCCTCCACTGCGGGGCCATGGTGGAGAAGACGCAACCTAGCCGCGCCGCCGGGAGATCGGAGCCCGGCACGCGGGCCTCTCGGCCTGCGTCTGCCTTTCGCCTGCGAACCGCCTTTTTGTGGAGCTTAGGTCTTGTTCTCCTGCTTCTCCTCGGCATCAGCGCTGGTGTCTACCTCGGTGTGCGCCAGGGCGAGCACGATCGCGTTCAACGCCTGACGGAGGAGGCCGAGCGGCACTACCAGCGGGGTTTGGCCCGCCTGGATCAGGGAAACTACGAGTTGGCCCAGGCCGAGTTTGAGTACGCCCTGAAGCTTGATCCCAGTCATCCTCTCGCTGGCGAGGGCATCGCAGAGGCTGAGGCTCAGCGGCAGGCCGTCCCTGTCCCCACCGAGAGCCCGGAAGAGCCGATCACCCATGACCTTTTCCGCCAGGCCGAGGCCCATTACGGGGCGGAGCGCTGGCAGGATGCCGCTGCCACCCTCACGTCGCTGCGTCAGCTCGATCCCGACTACGAGCGGGAGCGCGTTGAGGAGATGCTGTTCGAGAGCCGCTACCGGGCGGGGATGGCCCTGTTAGACGACGATGACTTCGAGCTGGGGATCTTCTTCCTGGACCGAGCCGTGGCGCTGCGGCCGTTGGATGAGGAAGCCACGACCCAGCGGCGTCTGGCCATGAGGTATCTCGAGGCGCTGAACTACTGGGCCATTGATTGGGAGGAGTGCATCGAGCGCTTCGAGGAGATCCGCCGTGAGGCTCCCGACTACAAGGATGCGTTTGGGCGTCTGCACCAAGCCCACGTCAGGTACGCTGAGGCCTGGGCCGCTCAGGGAGAGATGTGCCAGGCAGCGGACCAGTACAGTGAGGCGCTCAGCCTGCTTCGCACCGGGACCATCGAAGCGAAGCAGGCTGAGGCCGCCGAGGCGTGCCGTGCCGCGACGCCCACGCCGGCACCGGGCTTGGTGGACACTACGCCCATCACCAGGACGGCGTTGCCGCCCGGCTTCTCCACCGGTCGGCTTGCGTATCCCGTCTACGACACGGCGGGGGGGATCTACAGCGTGTATGGAGTTTTCGCGGACGGGCGCGTGGAGAAGCTCGTCTCCGGAGCCGACCAGCCGATGTGGATGTGGCACGGCGACGCCCTCGGGTTCCGCGATCGGGTGACGCCGGCTATCTCGTTACTTCCGGCTATGGGGGAGAGGACTCGACCGCTGGTAGGAGGATCCAGCGTGGCGTGGCCGACGTTCTCGCCCGACGGGCAGCGCATGGCGTACGCTGAGATGGATTCCGAGGGGACCTGGCAGATCTACATCGTCCCCACCGACGGGTCGGACGAACCGCGCCATCACGCGACGGGAAGAGGGCCGGTGTGGGGGCCGACGGGACTGCTGGCCTGGACAGGCTGTGAGGCTGACGCTCCCGACGTCTGCGGTATCTTCCTAGACAACCCCGACGATGGCACGCCCGGCACCCGCGTCAGCGGAAGTGGCAACGACATCTCTCTCAGTTGGGCGCCCGGGGGCAATCAAGTGGCCTATATGTCGGATCACACGGGCAACTGGGAGATCTACATCTACGATCTGGGCGGGGGGTTCCGTCAACTGACGGACAACTCGGCTGCGGACGGCCTCCCTGCCTGGTCTCCCGATGGCTCCGGCATCGCCTTCGTGTCGAACCGGGGGGATGGGTGGGGCATCTACCTGATGGGCCCGGGGGGAGAGGATCCGCGGCCCGTGCTCTCGCTGGGAGCTAACCTGCCCAACTGGACGATGCAGCGGCTTTCCTGGGCGCCCTAACGCACCTTCCTCGGGCTCAGGTCACGGTCTGGCGGTCGCGTCGCGTCTGTCCTGTCAGGGTTGCTTGACGAGAGCCCGCATAGGCGGTATACTTAGATGGTCGGCGGGGCGTGGCGCAGACGGGTAGCGCGCTGCGTTTGGGACGCAGAGGTCGCCGGTTCAAGTCCGGCCGCCCCGACTGGTCGAGGATTTGCGGGTGTTGCAAAATGGTATTGCCGCAGCCTTCCAAGCTGCTGTTGCGGGTTCGATTCCCGCCACCCGCTCTGATGGGGGTCGCTGGAGGGCGACTGACCCTCTCGAGGGGCCCATAGCTCAGCGGATAGAGCAACCGGCTCATAACCGGTCGGTCCTTGGTTCGAATCCAAGTGGGCCCATAGCTTGTCCTCTTGCTTAGGTCGAAACCTATCGTCGAGCTCCCTTGCGTCAACCTCCGTGCTGTCGGCTGAACCCGCATCGCTATGGCTGCACGGACAGCGGGCAATAGCGTCGGGATCGAACCCCTGTTCATTTCTTAGAGTCTCACTCTCGGTCATCTCACCTCCTGCGGTTCGGCCCTTGTCCATCATTCGAGGTCTTGCGGCTTCCTGCGGGGCCGCGGAGCGCCAGCGTCTGAAGGCGCCGGCCACCATCTGCCAGGTCTTAGGTCGGTACGCTCCCACCAGGAATAAACGTTCGCTATGCCGGGCCCGAGGCGTGAGGAGAACAGACGCCTTCGTGGGCCATGTCCCGCTTCCCATGGCCGGCCGCGGAAAATGGGCTTTGCCCGTCTCCTCCATTTGGAGCGGCCGCGGCTAGCGTTTCCGAGTTGCGTACCGCGGGCTAGCCGGAGTGAACAGGCTGGCTGCCGCATTAGGTCGCTACTGGAGCGGGCCGTCTCTCTGCACCCGCGCGGGCTGAAGATGAAGGTGCCGGGCGACATGTGACGTCACTGGTCGACCTCCCTTCCTCCCCGGGCTAAGCTTGGGGTCTCCGCTCTCTGGGACCCGTCAGGAAGGAGGTGTCTCAGCACTCCTGCCTGTCGGTTCTCGGCGCCGGGGCCTGGCCCGCGGTACGGTATAGCGAACCCCCCCAATGCCCCCTCGTTCCAATGCCGTTGCTGATTGCGCCCTTGTTCAGCGCCGGTTTGATGGGGCTCCGCCCCACAGGCCGGAGCCTGTGCGGTATCGCATCACTTGGGTGCGACGACGACGGGAAGCACCTGCGAGAGGAACCAGTTGAGGGGAGGAAGCCATGCCGCTCACGCCAGACCAGATGGAGAAGCTCCAGAGTCGGATGCAGGATAAGGGGGTTGCGTAGCCCTGTCCAGCCTGCGGAAACGTAGGCTGGGTCACCGAGGAGATGGTTGCCATCCCGATTCGGGCGCTCACAGAGCTGTCCGAAGGCGCCTCTCAGATCCCAATGGTCGAGTCGACGT
>SKLM01000129.1 GCA_007123205.1 Thermoflexales bacterium | reverse complement strand
CCCCTGCCCCCGCCCCTGGCCACCGCAGCCCATTCACCGACCTGCCGTCTTAGCGCCTTTGCGCCTTTGCGTCTTTGCGCGACCCCTTCTACCTGGCTCCGGACGAACCCACACCACGGCTCCCCCTGCCGCCGCCCCTGGCCTGTTCTCGCTCCTCTGTTGTAAGCCCACCATCACCATTCCGGTTCACCCTGTTACTGGGCATCTGACTCCCCTGCAAGAACTACGCTGTCCAGGGTCCAGGCCATGACAGAGGGGAAGGGACTCCCTTGGTTTTTCGACACTCTCCCTCGACCACTTGACAAGAAACCCAATTGAGAGGAAAATGGCAGCCGCAGCCCAGGAGGACAGGGCCGCCTGTGTGCCCAGCAGCTTCTTTGAGCCAGGCGAAGTAAGTGCGGTCAGGATGAAGGCAGGCCTGCCTCCGTAAGGCAGAGAACTGGGCAGCCGACACACCAGTCTTGGAAGCCTGTTCAATCTGCCGGACGTGTCTACAGCAACCGGTCCCGTGAGCACAGGCCCATCGAGAGCCTGAGAGTCGGGGGTGCCCTATCTTCAGCGGGGGCAGGCTGGACCTCTCCCGTCTACTGCTGGCACCCAAACCGCTGAGCAGGACTCATAGGCGAAACTGCGCCAGTGGGATTATCCTCCGACGGTACCTCACCGTTGGGCTAACCGGTCTTCCGGGGCAGATGCGGTAGGCCGGTGCCGCGCCATAGTCGGGGTGGAGGCGATCGTCACTGGGTGATGGCGCGAAGAACTGTCAGAGTCGGTGTTGCACTGGGCTGCGACGGGTTCCCAATGGCCCATCGGGAACAAAGGGAGCCAGGATTCTGTACGATGGGAGACCCTCAGAGGGTGCGAAACGACAAGGAGGAAGAACAATATGGCATCGCTGCTTGATAAAGTATCAACACTGATATCGGCAAACCTGCACTCGCTCGTCGATCGGGCTCTGAAGACGAACAGTCTGGCGGTGATCGATCAGTACATCCGACAAGTCGAAGACAACCTGGCAGACTTGGAGGATGCGGCGGCCACGGTCGGTGGCGAGGTGAAGTCGATTCAGCGCAGACTCAACGACCTGGAGCAACGGGAGGCTGAGTTGGATCGCGCTGTCGACGCCTTCCTGACGGAGGGGAACGAAGAGGCTGCCGTCGCAACTCAAAGCAGGCTCAACAGCACGCGGCGTCTGGTGGAAACCTTCGAGGCGCAAGCGGCTCAACTGAAGGGGGAGTATCACAAGCTCCTGGATGCCAAGGTGAAGCTGGAGGCACGCCTGGCGACGATGAGACAGGAGCGCGACAAACTCCAGTCCCTGCTGGAGCTCGCCAAGAGCAAAGAAGTCGCTGTGGCGGCTATGAAAGGGTTGGATGACCTGATGGGCTCCGGCGACACGGACATCAGCCGCATAGCGAGCAGTATCTACAGTCGGTTGGACAAGGCGACGACGGCAGCGGAGATTCGAACCTCGAGCCTGGATGAGCAGATCAACGAAGTCCTCGAGCGCGACGTATTGGATGCTCAGCTGGTCGCACGGAAGAAGAGGCTTGGAATCGGCTAACCGACCGAGAATAGAAGAGGGAGCCCGGTCGGTGCGCCCCAAGAACGCAGGAAGAATAGGGATGGGTCCACTGAAAGAACCAACCAGAGACCCTAGAGGTTTCAGAGAATCAAGGTATGAGTCAAATCTCTTCATTCCCGTGGCGTCCATATGCCAATGAACGGAGCTGACCCTTGGAAACCTTCAGGGTCTTTGGCGGAACCAACCTTCTTTCAGTAGACCCGGGGATGGGTTCGAAAAGGAATGGGGCATGAACCGTACCCGCTGGATCTTCGTGATCATCGTGTCTGTGTCTCTTCTGATCGTGGGGGCTTCGCTGCTGTGGCGCAGCGTGAGATCCGGCCCCGCTGAAGAGCTTACGATTCAGCGCCCGGACACGATCACGGTGCGGGTGCTGACTGCCCTTCCTGTCGAGCCGTGGGTGCGGGCGGCGGCTGATCAGTTCAACGGCAGCGCCCCCGAGTTGGACGGTGTTCCCCTGCGGGTGGAAATAGCGGGAATGGACGGGCTGAGCGCGCTGGGTCGCTGGGATCGGAACGATTTTGGTGCGCTACCCGCTGGATCCGATCGAGAGAACCTGAGCCCCGAGCAGGAGGCCACTCTTGATAGGTTCCCCACGGCGTGGATCCCCGACAGCCGCTACCTGGTCGAGTTGGCCAACGCTTCCTACAAGGCGAGACTGGGGCGCGACGTCTTCCTGACGGACGGGCAGTACCGAGCCCGCCCGATAGCTATCAGCCTGTTTACCTGGGGGATCTACCAGAGCCGCGCTGCAGTGCTTGAGGAGCGGTTCGACCGCATCAGCTGGCGGACGATCCATGACGCTGCAGTGGCCCGCGGCGGATGGCCAGAGCTAGGCGGCGACCCGAGCTGGGGGTACTTCAAGCTAGTGGTGCCCAATCCCCGCAAGAACGCCGGCGGCCTTGCTGCGATGATCGCCGCGGCGGGTGAGTACCACGGGAGCACCGACATCGGCGTTGAAGACGTGACCGATGCCACTTTCCGGAGTTGGCTGGGGGAGTTGATGGGGGCGGTGACAGACGTGAGCAGCGCCAGCGCGTACACCGCAGAGGATTTCGCCCTCTTCGGATACAGCGTGGGTGACGGAGGGCAGCTACTGGAGAGCGACTTGCTGCAGAATATGCAGGGCATCCTCACCCGCTGGGAGGATCCTCTCGTCCTCTACTACCCGGACTACGTCACCTGGTTCGACTTCCCGTTCACTGTGTGGATGGGGCCGGAGACTAGTGCGCTGGAGAAGAATGCCGCGCTGGCCTTCCAGGAGCATCTGCTCAGCGAGGAGCAGCAACGGCGGGCTCTCGCCTACGGGCTCCGGCCCGCGAATCCCCAGGTCTCGGTCGATGCCGCCGGAGAGAGCCTCTTCGTGCAGTGGGCGGATCAGGGTGTGGAACCCGTAGTGCCGCGGGCAGACGCGATGCGGAGCCCAAGTCGTGACGTGCTTCTGGCGCTGCTGCGCTGGTTTGAGCTCAATGTCGTGGAGTGAGAGCGGTATGGAGGAGACGATCCGTCGCAGCGGCAAATCAGACAGCGAGTCTTCTGGGTCCTGGTGGAGGCGAAGGAGTCCTCGCTCCGGGTCCTGTGTGCTGGCGGCTTTCGTTTTCTCGGCGGTGCTCTGCCTGGCAGGTACACTGCTGGTGGTCATCGTCGCCGGAAGGCTTCTGAGTGGTTTGACGGAAAGATGGGGCGATGACGCCAGCACCCCATGGCTCGCAGACAGCGCTACGCTGACGGTAGCGGTATCGCCGGCGATGAGGGAGACCTTCGATGGCCTGATCGCGGAGTTCAACGGTCTGGAGAAGGACACGCCTGACGGCAATACGATGCGTGTGCAGACGGTGACGTTGACCCCGCAGGAGATGGTGGATCAGAGCGTGGGTACGCCGCCGTTTCAGGCGCTGGCCCCCGATAGTAGCCTGTGGCTTGATCAGCTCGAGCGGCGATGGGCCGCACTCCAGGACGTTCATCAGGCCACAGATGAAGAGATAGTGATTCCCCTGGGGAACCGGCGTGTCAATCGGGTCGTGCGCTACGCCACGAGCCCGATTGTGATCGCAGCTTGGGAGGATGTAGCCCGCGATCTGGGCTGGCCCGCCGAGCCGGTTGGCTGGAGGGAGATCCAGGCAAAGGCTACCGAGGATCCGTCCTTCAGGTGGAGCCATCCCAGCACGAGCCACGCTAGTGGTCTGCTGGCCACGCTGGCAGAGTTCTACGCAGGAGCGAACCTGACACGGGGGCTGACCGAGGAGATAGCCACAAGCGAAGAGACACTGGCCTACGTTCAGGCTGTGGAATCCACCGTGCGTTTCTATGGTGAGGGCGAGGACGTCATCCTGGAGCGGCTGGCCGCGGAAGGGAAAGGATTCCTCGATGCCTTCGTTGTGCAAGAGCAGTTGGTGCTGAGATGGAATCGGATGCGCCCGGATGAGCATCTAGTAGCTCTCTACCCTACCGAGGGAACGCTGTGGGCTGACCATCCTTTGGCTCTGTTGGCCCTGGGCGGCGGGGACGAACCAGCTGTCACGGGCAATCAGGAACTCGTCTTCAGTGCCCTGGCGGAGTTCCTGGCCAGTGTGGAGGTCCAGGATCACCTGCTCGCCGCGGGCTATCGACCGACGAACCTGGACATTGCGCTAGATCGCGAGGGGAGTCCTTTTTCTCAGACCGATGCTGTGGACTGGCGCCAGCCCAAGACCACGCTACAGATGCCATCCGCGTCGGTGGTGGATGTGGTGCAGCACGTCTGGTGGTATATCAAGCGTCCAACCAACGTCTACCTGGTGGTCGACACCAGCGGCAGCATGGGCGGTGATAAGCTGAGGCTCACCAAGACGGCGTTGCACGCCTTCGTCGGCCAGATTCGAGGAGACCGGGACCAGGTGGGCCTGATCGAGTTCGGCGGTGAGATCAAGTCACTGAAGCCACTGCAGCCTTTGGACGATGCCCACAGGCTGTCCCTCGTGCACCATATTGACACTATGGAGGCCAACGGTCAGACTGCCCTTCTGGATGCCGTGTGGCACGGATACGACAGTCTGCAGCGCAGGGCTGACACAGAGGCCATCAATGCGCTGGTGGTGATGACCGATGGTCAGGAGAATGCCAGTCGTGTGCGTGTCGAGCAGCTGCTCTCCCGGCTGAAGCAGGATACTGCTGTCGACGTCGTGGTCTTCACCATTGCCTTTGGCCGGGGCGCCGACGAGAACCTCCTTCGGCGCATCGCGGAGGCCGGCAGGGGACAATTCCGCCGCGCCGATGAGACCGATATCGAACAGCTCTACCGCGTGATTTCCACCTACTTCTAGGTTGTTCTGTGCCGCTTCTGCAGTGGTCAACTGCCCGAACAAAGGACGCGCCTATTCGCATGGATGCGACTCGATCTCAGCTACAGAGGGAGGCCCAGAGCGTGATCCTGCAGTACGCCGTCTTTCGCTGGGAGAGTGCGGTGGTAGTAGGTGGGACCATTGCCCTGTCTCTGCTGCTGCCGCGGCCCTTTTCCTGGTGGCCCGTCTGGGGCTGGCCCCTTCTGGGCAGCCTGGGGATGGTGGGGATCGTCCTGTCCAGCCTCACAGATTCAGAGGCGAATGCTCGCGTCTTGCTGACCCTCTTCCAGGAGCAGTTCAACCCGAACCGCATCAGCGATCAGGTGCTGCGCGGGGAGGTTGAGAGCGCTCTTGCCTACCAGAGACGCATTGAGGCCCTGATTCGCGAACAGCGGCCTGGTGTCCTTCGAGACCGCCTGGAAAGCACGGCGAACCAACTCAGCGACTGGGTTGCCAACGTCTACCAGTTGGCGACGACGTTGGATGTCTACCAACACGATGAGTTACTGGCTCGTGAGCGACAGAGAGTGCCCCAGGAGATCGAGCAGCTCTCTGCAAGGCGCGAGCGTGAAGGGGATCCAACGATTCGAGGGGAGCTGGACCGAGTTCTTGAAAGCAAGGGAAGGCAGTGGGAGACGCTTCGCTTACTGGACGCGCAGATGAAGCGCGCTGAGCTGCGGCTGGAGAAAAGCATCACTGCGCTCTCCACGATCTACGGCCAGATCCAGCTGATCGGCACTCGAGATGTCGGCAGCGGGCGCTCGGAGCGTCTGGAGGCGGACATCCGGGAGGAGATCAACCAGCTGGACGACTTGATCAGCAGCATCAACGACATCTCGCAACAACACGTCGCTGCAGTCCAGGTAGCGGGGAGGGATGACCGGTGAAAAGCGTGCAGGCAATGATCACCCTGGTGCTGGCAGGTGCCCTGCTCCTGGCAGCCTGTGTTGGAAGACCAGCGCCGACCCAGGGCGACGCGGTAGTCTACGTTGCCGTGCCGTTGAGCGGCTTCATGGCGAATGGCGGCCAGACGGTGTTGGGGGGCGTCCGGCTGGCCGCAGCGGAGCTCAACCGCAGCGGCGGCTTGCTAGGACACCGGGTCGTCGTGCGTCCGCTGGACGATGAGGCCGACAGCGATGTGGCGGTGGCACAGGTAGATGAGATCCGTGAGGCTATCAGCCGAGGTGAGCGTGTTGTAGCAGTAATTGGCCACCTGAACAGCGGCCAGACGCTGGCAGCGATGGAGGAATACGCACCGCTCAGGCTGCTGGTGATCACACCCACCTCCTCGGAGAAGAGCCTCACTGAGCGCGGCTACCGGAACTTCTTCCGGGTGAACGCCGACGACTCGGTACAGGCCGCAGTCGCTGCGCGGTTCCTGACCGAAGATCTGCAGGCAGAGCGCGTGGCGGTGATCCACAATGACACGGAGTACGGGCGCGGATTGGCCGCCCTATTGACCGAAGCGCTCCAATGGCACGGAGCGGAGGCAGTGCTCACTCTGGAGGTAGCTGAGGGCCAGAGCAGATATGGGCGGGAGACAGCGCAGGTGAAGACTGCGCAGCCCGATGCCATCTTCTTCGCCGGGTACGAGATCGAGGCGCCCTACCTGCGGATGGCGTTGGTTGAGACGGGGATCATGGTGCCAATGCTTGCCAGCGACGGCGCATTCCTGGGCGCAACCATCGACGAGGCGGGCGGGACCGCCGAGGGGTTGTACGTCAGCGCCTTTGCGCCCAGTCCAGCCAACGTCGCCGACGAGCGATGGATCGAAGCGTATCAGGCTGTGGAGCACCGCAATCCGGACACCTACTCGGTCAACGGCTACGTGGCGATGGAGGTGTTGCGGGAGGGCGTCCGCCGGGCGGGCTCCCTCGATCCGGAAGCCATTGCCGCGGCACTGCGAGAGTATTCCTTGCCGACGCTATTGGACGAGCTGCGCTATGCGCCCAATGGTGACCTCATCGATCCAGGCATCTGGATCTACCAGGTCAGCGATGGGGAGTTCAGACAGGTCTCTGAATAGGCGCTTTCCTTCCCGGGTGGCTCCGGCGGATCACCACGGTCTATCCAACGCTGCTTCAGTAACAGCAACCCCACGCTGCGAGGGCCCATCACCGGCCCCTGTTTGCCGTGAGAGGCTACTGTCGACCCTGCTGCTCTCTCCATGTCCCTCAGGATTGCCCTCACCACGTCGGGCATCT